>NZ_DJUS01000180.1:0-17243 GCF_002438365.1 Pseudomonas sp. UBA6276 | reverse complement strand
CGGCCATCACCAGGTACTCGGCGGCCAGCTCCAGGCGTACGCTCTTCATCAACTCGACGTAGCCCATGTACTGACGGGTAATCTCCGCCACGGGAATATCGAGGATGTCGATGTTCTGCTTGCGGATCAGGTACAGCAGCAGGTCGAGCGGACCTTCGAACGCCTCCAGAAACACTTCCAGCGCATCCGGCGGGATGTACAGGTCCTGCGGCATCTGGGTGAACGCCTGGCCATAGACCAGCGCCAGTTGCAGTTGCTCGGGCGAGCCTTGGGCAAGGCTGGACGACGGCTCTTCGACCGCGCTCAGGTCACTCACGCCATGGCCGCAAACGGAGCCGGGTCGCCGCAACCCACACGTATCACCTGCGGATCGCCGTCAGCCAGGTTGATCACGGTGGACGCTTCGGTCCCGCCGAAACCACCATCGATGATCAGGTCGACGTGTTTTTCCAGCAACTGACGCATCTCGTACGGATCACTGAGCGGCTCGCTGTCACCGGGCATGATCAAACTCACACTCATCAGCGGTTCGCCCAGCTCTTCCAGTAAAGCCAGGGCGATCGGATGACTGGGCACGCGCAGGCCGATGGTACGGCGCTTGGGGTGCAACAGCAGGCGCGGCACTTCGCGGGTGGCACTGAGGATGAAGGTATACGGCCCTGGCGTATGCGCCTTGAGCAGGCGGAACGCCGCGGTATCGACCTTGGCGAACAACCCCAGTTGCGACAGGTCGCAACAGATGATCGCAAAGTTGTGCTTGTCGTCCAGTTGGCGCAGGCGGCGCACCCGCTCCACCGCGCTCTTGTCGCCAATCTGGCAACCGATGGCGTAAGAGGAGTCGGTGGGGTAGATCACGATGCCGCCCTTACGAATGATCTCGACCGCTTGCTTGATCAGCCGCGGCTGTGGATTCTCTGGGTGGATCTGAAAGAATTGACTCACGTTGGCATCCTGTTCAGGCGGAGATTGACGGATCGTGCTTGAACCGCGCGGACAACGGCGGCAGGTCCACCGGCAAGGGCCGATAGACACCGATTTCACCCCAGGCGCCCGGACCATGGAAATCACTGCCGGCGCTGACCATCAGGCCGAACTCGCGAGCCAGAATGGCCAGCGTGCCGACCTGCTCGGCCGCCTGCATGCCATTGACCACCTCGATCGCGTGGCCTCCGGCCTGAATGTAGTCGCCGATCAGCTTGCGCCGCTTGCTGCGGGTGAAATCGTAGTGCAATGGATGCGCCAGGCTGATCCAGGCCCGGGCTTCGCGCAACGTGCGCACAGTGTCCTCAAGGGTGGGCCAGTGCTGCTTGACGTCACCCAGCTTGCCGGCGCCCAGCCACTTGCGGAACGCCTCCTGGCGGTCCTTGACGTAGCCCTGCTGCACGAGGAAATCGGCGAAGTGCGGGCGGGCCGGCGCATTGCCGCTGTCGCCCAGACCTTGCTGGATGGCGCGTGCACCTTCCAAGGCACCGGGCATGCCCTTGAGCGCCAGGCGCCGGTCGATTTCTTCGGCACGCAGCCAACGACCGTGGTGCAGGCTGTCGAGCGCGGCGACCAGAGGCGGCGCATCCAGAGCGAAATTGTAACCGAGCACGTGGATGGTCGCGCCGCCCCAGGTGCATGACATCTCGACACCACTGACCCACTGCATGTTCAGTGCTGTCGCGGCCGCACGGGCCTCTGGCTGGCCTTCCAGGGTGTCATGGTCGGTCAAGGCCAGGGTCTGCACGCCGTGATCGAAGGCTCGCTGCACCAGGACGGCAGGCGCAAGGGCGCCGTCGGAAGCGGTGCTGTGGCAGTGCAGGTCGACATTCATAGTGGCGCTTTCGCAGTCATTGATGTTTGTTATTATGCCGCCACATCCTGCTTCTGGCTGCCATTGTGAAACAATTGATCGATTTCATCCCGCTGCTCCTTTTCCTCATCGTCTACAAGACCGACCCGCACATGGTCGACCTGGCCGGTTACAGCTTTGAACTGGGCGGCATCTTCAGCGCCACCAAAGTGCTGATCGCCAGCTCGGTGGTAGTCTACGGTCTGCTGTTCATCAAGCAGCGCAAGCTGGAAAAAGGCCAGTGGTTGACCCTGATCGCCTGCCTGGTGTTCGGCACCCTGACCCTGGCCTTCCATAGCGAAACCTTCCTCAAATGGAAGGCACCGGTGGTCAACTGGCTGTTCGCCCTGGCGTTCGCCGGCAGTCATTTCATCGGCAAGCAACTGCTGATAAAGCGCATGATGGGCCATGCCTTGACCCTGCCCGACCCGATCTGGGCGAAACTCAACGTGGCGTGGGTGGTCTTCTTCCTGTTCTGCGGCGCTGCCAACCTGTTCGTGGCATTTACCTTCGAGCAGTTCTGGGTCGACTTCAAAGTGTTCGGCAGCCTGGCCATGACCTTGCTGTTCCTGGTGGGCCAGGGCATCTACCTGTCCCGTCACCTGCATGATTCCGATCGTACAACACCGAAAACCGAGGATTGACATGCTCTACGCCATCATTGCCACCGACACGCCCAACTCCCTGGAAAAACGCCTGGCCGCACGGCCCGAGCATCTGGAGCGTCTGAAGCAGCTGGAAGCCGCCGGCCGTCTGGTCCTGGCCGGTCCACACCCAGCCATCGACAGCAATGACCCCGGCGAAAGCGGGTTCAGCGGCAGCCTCATCATTGCCCACTTCGAGTCGCTGGACGAAGCCCAGACCTGGGCTGGTGCCGACCCGTTCGTGGCCGCCGGTGTCTACCAGGACGTGCTGGTCAAACCTTTCAAGCAGACCCTGCCTGCGCCTGAATGAAGGTTTAGATGAGCGACCTGTTACTGATCGACGACGACGTCGAGCTGTGCGAGCTGCTGAACAGCTGGTTGAGCCAGGAAGGTTTCCAGGTCAGGGCCTGCCATGATGGCAGCAGCGCACGCAAGGCCCTCGCCGAGCTGGCACCGGCGGCCGTGGTGCTCGACGTGATGCTGCCCGACGGCAGCGGCCTGGAGCTGCTGAAGCAGTTGCGCAGCGAACACCCTGACCTGCCGGTGCTGATGCTCTCGGCGCGGGGCGAACCGCTGGATCGCATCCTGGGCCTGGAGCTGGGCGCCGACGATTACCTGGCCAAACCCTGCGATCCGCGGGAGCTGACGGCTCGCCTGCGTGCTGTCCTGCGCCGCAGCCACCCGGTGGCGGTGGCAGGACAGATGGAACTGGGCGACCTGTGCTTCAGCCCAGCTCGCGGCGTGGTCAGTATCGATCAGCACGATATCAACCTGACCGTTTCCGAAAGCCGCCTGCTCGAAGCGCTCATGCGCCAGCCGGGCGAGCCGTTGGACAAGCAGGAACTGGCGCAGATCGCCCTGGGCCGCAAGCTCACCCTCTATGATCGAAGCCTAGACATGCACGTCAGCAACCTGCGCAAGAAGATCGGCCCCCACGCCGACGGCCGTCCGCGAATCATGGCCCTGCGCAGCCGTGGCTATTTCTATGCGCAGTAGCCGGTCGGCGCATCGCACCGATCGCGCCGTCCACTTCGGCGCCTGAACGCGCAGAGATTTGTCAGCAACGACCGCGTCATCCCTTTACACAAGCTTTACGCGGCCTTGACCGCGCCTGACCTTGATCTCCCTAAACTGGCCACATCCGGTAACGACCGGGAACCAGACAGGAGATTCACCATGCGCAAGACCACCCTCGCAATGCTGTTCGCCGCTACCCTGCCGACCCTGGCCATGGCCATGCCCCAAGGCGGCCCCGAGGGGTTCGGCCCAGGCCCAGGCAAAGGCGGCCCAGGCCCTCGTGGCGGTGAGCCGTTCGCCCAGCTCGACCTGACACACGAGCAACGCACCCAGGTCGGCAAGCTGATGGGCGAAGAACGCCATCAACAGCGCGAGATCACCAAGAAGTACCTGGACAAGCTGCCAGCGGCCGATCGCAAGGCCATGGAAGATGAAATCAAGGCCAACCACGACAAGGCTCAGGCCGACGTACGTGCCGTGCTCAAGCCCGAGCAGCAGAAGCAGTTCGACGAGATGAAGAAGAAAGAGGACGAACGCCGCGCCGAGTGGGCCGAATTCCAGGCCTGGAAAGCCCAGCAAGGCAAGAAAACCCAGTAATATCGACGCACGCCCCCAGCCCGGTACGCTCACGCGTACCGGGCTTCGTTCATTGAGGAATTTGCCTTGCGTTCACTGTTCTGGCGCATCCTGGCCAGCTTCTGGCTGGCCATCGCCCTGGTAGCCGGCCTCTCGGTGCTGCTGGGCCACATGTTGAACCAGGACACCTGGATCCTCAGTCGGCATCCGGCGGTCAAGCATTTCGCCCAGGACTGGGTGGAGCGCTATGAAAGCAAGGGTGGCGAAGCTGCCCAGGAACTGCTCGAACAACGCAAGCGGCGCTACCGCATCGACACTCAGGTGCTCAACGAGGCTGGCGAAGCGGTCGTGCCGGGAACCTTCCCCCGTCGCGCGGAAGCCTTCGAGGCGCGCCACAACGACAACGACCGCGACCTGCCATGGCGACGCCTGACAGCGGAATACACCAGCCCCACCACGGGCGACACGTACCTGCTGATCTACCGCATCCCTCACCCCGAGCTCGATTCCTGGCATCGCGACTCCCTGCTCATGCCCATCAGCGCACTGGTGATCGCACTGGTCGTGCTGACGCTGTTCAGTCTGATGGTGACCCTGTCGATCACCCGCCCGCTGAGCCGGCTGCGCGGCGCCGTGCATGAACTGGGGCAGACCACCTATCAGCAGAACAGCCTGGCGCAGCTGGCCAGTCGTCGTGACGAGTTCGGTGTGCTGGCGCGCGACTTCAACCGCATGGGCTCACGCCTGCAGAGCCTGATCGGCAGCCAGCGCCAGCTGTTGCGCGACGTGTCCCATGAACTGCGCTCACCCCTGGCTCGGCTGCGCATCGCCCTGGCCCTGGCGGAACGCGCCGAGCCCGCTCAGCGCGACCTGCTGTGGCCGCGTCTGACCCGCGAGTGCGATCGCCTGGAAGCATTGATCAGCGAGATTCTCGTACTGGCGCGGGTCGATGCGGAACAGGCCACGGCTGAAGACGTGGATTTGCCAGCCCTGCTGCACGCCGTACGCAAGGACGCGCTGGTGGCCGTGCCGGAGCAATCCATCGAACTGGACATTGCCCCGCACCTGGCGTTGCAGGGCTGGCCGACCATGATCGAACGGGCCGTGGACAACCTGCTGCGCAACGCCCTGCGCTTCAACCCCGGGCCGTTGCCGGTCGTGCTGTCGGCGCAACAGATGGATGGCCGGGTGCGCATCAGCGTCCGCGATCACGGCCCGGGCGTGGCGGAGGAACATCTGGCACGCCTGAGCGAGCCATTCTTTCGTGCGCCAGGGCAAAGCGCCGCAGGCCATGGCCTGGGTCTGGCCATAGCCCGCCGCGCCGCCGAACGGCATGGCGGCAGTCTGCACCTGGAAAACCATGCCCAGGGTGGCCTGATCGCGACCCTGGACTTGCCACCGGTGCCGGTGGTGGTGGCCTAACCGAGAACGATCAGGCGCCCCACGCCTGCACGAAGTCGGCGGTAGCCAGTGCAGGCGCTTCGCGCAGTTCGCGCGCAGGCGTGCCCAGGTACAGGAAGCCGATGATCTGCTCGCCTTCGCTCAGGCCCAGCTTGTCCGCGACATAAGGCGCGTAGGACAGCTCGCCGGTACGCCAGACGCCACCCAGCCCCTGAGCGTTGGCCGCAAGCAGAATGCCGTGAGCGGCGCAGCCGGCCGCCAGCAGTTGCTCGCTCTGTGGCACCTTGCGATGCTCCTGCAGGCGAGCGATCACCACCACGACCAGCGGCGCGCGCAAGGGCATGTTGCGGGCTTTTTCCAGCGCTGCCTCGCCGGCCTCGGGGTTGAGCGCGGTGGCCTCGGCCAGTACTTCGCCCAGCCGCTGCAGCCCCTCCCCCTCGACGGTGAGAAAGCGCCACGGCCGCAGCTGGCCGTGGTCGGGCGCGCGCAGCGCGGCCTGGAACAGCACTTCACGCTGCGCAGCGGTTGGTGCAGGCTCCATGAGCCGGGGAGCGGAAACACGATTGAGCAAAACCTCGAGCGCCTCCATGGGCAACCTCCTGTGGAACGATAAGCCGCTATTCTAGACCCAAGCGGCCTCCGCCTGCCGGGTTTACATGCTGTGGCCCGCAGGTAGAATGGCGGCCCTTTCCTTCATGGCCAGAGCTGACCCCATGGCGTTGCCGACCCTGCGCATCATCGGTTTCATTATCGGCATCTTCCTGATCACCCTCGCCGTGAGCATGGTCGTGCCCATGGGCACGCTGGTGGTGTTCGAGCGCACCGAAGACATCCAGTCGTTTCTATGGGCCAGCCTGATCACCTTCGTCGCCGGCCTGATGCTGGTACTGCCGGGACGCCCCGACAACGTCAACCTGCGGCCGCGCGACATGTACCTGCTGACGGTCAGCAGCTGGGTGGTGGTCTGCGTGTTCG
Organism: Pseudomonas sp. UBA6276; assembly: GCF_002438365.1. Taxonomy (NCBI): domain Bacteria; kingdom Pseudomonadati; phylum Pseudomonadota; class Gammaproteobacteria; order Pseudomonadales; family Pseudomonadaceae; genus Pseudomonas; species Pseudomonas sp. UBA6276. The sequence continues at coordinate 10,796 of NZ_DJUS01000180.1, read as the reverse complement.
CCGCCCTGCCCTTTTTGCTGACCAACCACATCAGCTACACCGACGCCTTCTTTGAAAGCATGTCGGGGATCACCGCCACCGGCTCGACGGTGCTCAGCCACCTGGACGAAATGTCCCCCGGCATCCTCATGTGGCGCTCGATGCTGCACTGGCTCGGCGGCATCGGCTTCATCGGCATGGCCGTGGCGATCCTGCCGCTGTTGCGCATCGGTGGGATGCGCCTGTTCCAGACCGAATCCAGCGATCGCTCGGAAAAGGTCATGCCGCGCTCGCACATGGTCGCCAAGTTCATCGTGCTGGTGTATGTCGGCTTCACCGCGCTGGGCACCCTGGGCTTCTGGCTGGCGGGGATGAGCCCGTTCGATGCGGTCAACCATGCGATGTCGGCGATCTCCACCGGCGGTTTCTCGACCTCCGACCTGTCCTTGGGCAAATGGCAGCAACCGGCCGTGCACTGGGTGGCCATCGTGGTGATGATCCTGGGAAGCCTGCCCTTCGCCCTCTACGTCTCCACCCTGCGCGGCAACCGCCAGGCCCTGCTGCGCGACCAGCAGGTGCAAGGCATGCTGATCCTGCTAGTGGTCACCTGGCTGGTGCTGGGTACCTGGTACTGGGCCACCACCGAACTGCCGTGGTGGACGGCCTTTCGCCACGTCGCGCTGAACGTCACATCAGTGGTCACCACCACGGGCTTCGCCTTGGGCGACTACAGCCTGTGGGGCAACTTTTCCCTGATGCTGTTCTTCTACCTGGGCTTCATCGGCGGCTGCTCGGGCTCCACGGCGGGCGGGATCAAGATCTTCCGCTTCCAGGTCGCCTACATCCTGCTCAAGTCCAACCTCAATCAGTTGATCCATCCGCGCGCGGTGATCAAGCAGAAGTACAACGGCCATCGCCTGGACGAGGAGATCGTGCGATCGATCCTGACCTTCTCGTTCTTCTTCGGCTTCACCGTCGGCATCATCGCGCTGGCGCTGTCGCTGTTGGGCCTGGACTGGATGACTGCACTCACCGGGGCCGCCAGCACGGTCTCCGGCGTCGGTCCCGGCCTGGGCGAGGTGATCGGCCCGGCCGGCAACTTCGCCACCCTCCCCGTCGCGGCGAAGTGGATACTGGCCGTGGGCATGCTGCTGGGTCGACTGGAAATCATCACCGTGCTGATCCTGTGCATGCCGGCGTTCTGGCGGCACTGATCGGAGTCGGCCGGGCAGCATTCAGGAAGCTGGGCGCGCAGGCTCGTTGTGGCCAAGGTCACGGGCCGGATCGATCAGGTCGCGAATGCGTTGCTTGAGCACCTTGGCTTCGGGGAAACCACCGTCGGCCTTGCGCTCCCAGACCTGCACGCCGTCACAGGTGATGTGAAAGGTGCCCCCACTGGCCGGCGCCAGGGCGACCTGGCCCAGGTCCTCGCCGAAGGTGCTGAGCAGCTCCTGAGCCAGCCAAGCGGCACGCAGCAACCACTGGCACTGGGTGCAGTAGGTGATCACCACCTGGGGCTTGGCGACGGCGGCCTCGCTCATGCCTCACCCATCCGCGCCAGCAACTGTCGTGCCGCCTGTTTGCTGGACTCGTCGCCGTCCTCCAGCAGTTCGTGGAGCAAGGCGCTGGCTTCGTCCGCATCGCCCTCGTCGAACAACTGCTGGGCATGATCGAGTTTCTGCGCCGACGCGTGCTGCTGTTCCAGGTCATCGAAATCGACGGTCAGGGCATCAAGCTCGGGCAGATCGCTGTCGGCGATGAAGCTGTCGAGGAATTCGTTGTCGATGTCTTCCTGACTCTTGCCGGCCGGGACGTCCTCGGTTTGGGGCTCTTCGATTGGCGGGAGCTCTTCGACTTCAGCGAAATCGCTGAGAAACTGCTCCTCGGGCATCTCGAAGACTTCCGGCAGCTCCTTGAGGTTGCTGGTGAACTCCGGGTCCATTGCCTCTTCGGCCATGGGCACAGCAGCCGGCTTGCTTTTGGGCGCAGGCGTGTCACCGAAGGGGCTGACCAGCGCCCAGTCGGCATCCATGGACAGGTCATCCAGGTTGAGCTGGAATTCATCGTCCTGCTGCGTCGTTGGCGCGGCTTCGGCCGGGGTGTCGAGTGCATCCAGATCGAAATCGGACAAATCGAAGTCCGCTTCCGGGGCAGATTCGGTCGCAGGCGCGGGCTGGGGCTCGGAGTGCACAGGCGCGGCAGCCGCCGCAGCGGCGGCACTGGCGGCCAGCACTGCCGCCGTGGCTGTGGGTGCCAGACTGGCAGGGGCCGTGGCGGCTGGCGACGAAGGTGCTGGAGCTGGTTGAAGATTGGGGAAGCGGCCGCGTATCTCGCTCAGCGTCTGTGGATTGAAACCAGCCGACAGGAGCAAGGCCTCCTGTTCGGCAAAGCCCTTGGCATTGCCCTGCTGACCGAGCACTTCGAGCATGCGCACGCGCAGGTCGGTACGCTCGGGCTGCCTGGCCAGACCGTCGCGCAGAATACCCAAGGCCTCATTGAAGCGCCCGTAGGCGATATAGATGCTTGCGCCGTCCAGGGCGTCGGTGGCCGTCGGGGCTTCCCGGCGTGGCACCGGCGCAGGCTCGGCGCGCTTGGGCGGTGCGGCTTCCACTACCGTGGGTGCTGCGGCAGCGACCAGCGGCGCAGGCTGCACCGGCTGGGTCAGCACCGGCTCGAAAGCCTCAAGCGATGCTGCCGACTTGCGTTGCCGCTGGCGACGCAACAGCAGCAACAACGCGATGATCAGCAGCAAGGCAGCCACCAGCGCCAGGATATTCAACCAACCGCTATTGTCTTCTGCGGCCGTGGGCGCTGGCGTGGCGACCGGCGCAGGCGCCGAGACCGGTGCAGCAGGTGCTGACGACGCTACGGGCGCAGGGGTCGCGGTTGCAGTCCCGGGTACGACAGCGGGGGAAGATGCGGCCGGCGTTTCAGCCAACCGCGCCTGCAACTGGGCGACCTCCTTGTCCTTGTCGGCCACCTGCGCCTCAAGGCTCTGCAGGCGCGCCTGCACGTCGTCGAAATTCTTTTGCAGTTGCTGGTTTTCCAGCGCAGCCGCTGCCAGTTGCGCAGCATCCTGCGAAGGCGCCGGCGCAGCGGCCTTGGCAGATGCCTGCCTGGCCGGCTCGTTCGCAGGCTGACTCGAGGTGCGGGGCTTGGCCGGCGCTTCAGCGGGCCGTTGGGTGTTCGCTTGTGCCACCGGCGTACGCTGCGGCGCGCGGTCGGCCAGGCCCGGGCCCATGCCCGGCGGATCGAGCAAGACCGTGAAGGCCCGCAACAACTGCCCGTTTGGCCGACCGACCTGGATCACGAAGCTCATGAACGGCTCGGTGACCACCTTGCTGGAACTGACGTGAATGACCTTGCGGCCACCACTGAAATCGGGCGTGAACTTCAGGTCGTTGAGGAAGAAGCTGCGTTCCACCCCAGCCCTGGCGAACTCTTCGGCTGTCGCCAGGCTGGCACTGATGTCGTCCTGTTCCAACCCGGCCGTGTCGAGCAAGGCGATGTCGGCGCGAAACGGCTGGTTGAGCGACGAGCGCAGTGTCAGCTCACCCAAGCCCAGGGCCGACGCGGCCGTGGAATAGCACAGCGCCAAGGCCCATACCGGTGCCATAAGACGAAGTGAGGCGAACCTTGAACGCGACGGTATACGCACTTGCATGGGAATCCCTTGAAGACCGACATCCAATAACTTTATAGCCTGTGCAACCCGCTTGCTCAAAGCGGATGACGGCCCGTTGACTTCAGGATTTCTTTTCCAGATTCGCCAGGATGCGGCTGTGTACCCGCATGGCGGTGCTCAGTTCTTCTTCGTCGACGCCCGTGAACAGTTCGACACGCAAGGCGTTGGCGATGGTTTCGATCTGCTCGATCAGCGGCCGTGCCGGCGGGCAGAGCATGAGTTTCTTGGCGCGGCGGTCTTCGACCACGGCCTGGCGCTCGACCAGGCCCTGGGCTTCGAGACTGTCCAGCAGACGGGCCAGGGTCGGCCCCTCGACGCCTACGCTCTGTGCCAGCTCGCGCTGGGTCGGAGGTTCGTCGAACCGCGCCAGGTGCAGCAGCACCAGCCAACGGGCCTGCGACAATCCCAATCCGGCCAGCCGGCGGTCCAGTTCGGCCCGCCACCCACGGGACATGTGCGCCAGCTGCATTCCGAAGCGATGTTGATCAGTTAACGGCATAGATCTCTCTTGAAAAAACAGCCTCGCACAAGCAGCGCCTGCGTGAAGGCCGGAGCTGATGATTAGTCAGCTAATCATGACCTTAGCCCACAGGCAAGACTCATGCCCAATGGCAGCCTCGTTCACACTTCGAATTCGGACTGCAACGCTGCGCGTACGCAATACAGCACGCCCTCGGGCACACGACCGGCGAATTGCCCTGCAATCTCGGCGACAGCGGGTAATTCCCCCTCGCCGTCGAGAAAGGCGTCCTGTACTTCGCTCATCAATTCTTCGGGAAGGTCCAGCGCCTGCTCCAGCGACAGTTGCTGTTGGCCAATCGCCTCGGCGAGCAGGCTGTAGACATTCTTCTCACTGCACTGTAACTGGCCGGCGATCTGCAGCGGCGTCATGCCCGCACGGGCCAGGCTGATGAGCTCGTGGCGGATATCGGCCACCTCGCGTGGCGCTTCTCCGCCGCCCGTACCGGCCAGAACCTGCAGGAAGGCTTCGCCGTAGCGCTCCAGCTTGCGTGCGCCGACGCCGCTGACCCGGCCCATTTCGGCCATGCTGGTCGGCTGGCTGCGGAGCATTTCCAGCAAGGTCGAGTCAGGGAAGATGACATAGGGCGGTACCGCATGCTCCTGGGCCAGGTTGCGGCGCAAGGTACGCAGCGCTTCCCACTGTTCGCGCTCTTCGCCGCGCACCAGCTGGCTGGCCGGGCTGGCCGAGCCGCTGCCACGGGTGGAGGACGTCTGCGGCTTGAGCTCCTTGCGCAGCGCAAGCGTCACCTCGCCGCGCAGCAGCGGACGGCAGCTGTCGCTCAGGCGCAGACCGCCATAGCCTTCCAGGTCGATGTCGGCCAGACCGCGCGCGACCACCTGGCGATACAGCGAACGCCACTCTCCTTCCGAGCGGCCCTTGCCGACACCGAACACCGCCAGCTTGTCGTGGCCGAAACTGCGCACCTTCTCGGTGTCCTTGCCCAGCAGCACGTCCACCAGATGGCCAACGCCATAGCGCTGCCCGGTGCGGTAGATCGCCGACAGCGCCTGACGGGCCGGCTCGGTGGCGTCCCAGGTCTGCACGCCGTCGACACAGTTGTCGCAGTGACCGCAGGGCTGGGGCATGTCTTCGTCGAAATAGGCCAGCAGCGCCTGCCGACGGCAGCGGGTTTCTTCGCACAACGCCAGCATGGCGTCGAGCTTGTGATGCTCCAGACGCTTGTGCCGCTCGTCGCCTTCGGAATTCTGCAGCATCTGCTTGAGCATCAGCACATCCTGCAGCCCGTAGGCCATCCAGGCATCGGCCGGCAGACCATCGCGGCCGGCGCGACCGGTTTCCTGGTAGTAGGCCTCCAGCGACTTGGGCAGGTCCATGTGCGCCACGAAACGCACGTTGGGCTTGTCGATGCCCATGCCGAAGGCGATGGTGGCGACCATGATCAAGCCTTCCTCGTTGAGGAAGCGCTTCTGGTTGACGGCCCGCGTCGCCGCCGGCAGGCCGGCGTGGTACGGCAGCGCCGGAAAGTTGTTCTCGCACAGGAAGGCGGCGACCTCGTCGACTTTCTTGCGTGACAGGCAATAGACGATGCCGGCGTCGCTGCGCCGTTCGGCGAGAAACGCCAGCAACTGTTTGCGCGGGCTTTCCTTGGGCACGATGCGGTAGAAGATGTTGGGCCGGTCGAAGCTGGAAAGAAAACGTTCGGCATCCTGCAGGTGCAGACGGGTGACGATCTCTTCACGGGTGCGCTTGTCGGCGGTGGCGGTCAGGGCGATCCGCGGCACGTGGGGAAACTGTTCGGCCAACTGGCCCAACTGCAGGTATTCGGGACGGAAATCGTGGCCCCATTGGGAAACGCAGTGGGCTTCGTCGATGGCGAACAGGGCAATGTCCAGGCCGCGGAGAAAATCCAGCATGCGCGGCTGCACCAGACGCTCGGGCGCCAGGTACAGCATCTTTATTTCACCACGACGAATGCGCGCGGCCAGCTCGCGCTGCTCGTCGGCGCTAAGCGTGGAGTTGAGCGCCGCGGCGGCCACCCCGAGCTCCTCGAGGGTGGCGACCTGGTCGTCCATCAGGGCGATCAGCGGCGAGACCACCACCGCCAGGCCGTCGCGCAACAGCGCCGGCACCTGAAAGCACAGCGATTTGCCGCCACCGGTGGGCATCAATACCAAGGCATCGCCACCGCGGGCCACACGCTCGATAATGGCACCCTGGCGACCGCGGAAGCTGTCGTAGCCAAAGATGTCCTTAAGAACGCGTTGAGCCTGTTCGAGCATGGGTCACTCCAGAAATCGTAAAACCACCCGGGCCGTACAGGCTGGATGAAAACCGCTTTCGCTGCATCCGCCATTGCGTAAGCGCGGGTTACCACCCCGTGGATTCGAGGCCTGAGCGAAAGACCGCGGCAGTATACCCCAGTGCCTGCAGCGTCGCGCGGCAGCCGGACATCCTGCCATTTCACCCCTTGGGTGGCGCACAAGGCCTAACAAGGCCTAGAATTCACTATCCGCATAGTCTTCCAAGGTAACCTGTTAATGTCCTTCGCCGAGCAACTGACCCGCCTGCAAGCCTTCCTCGACGCCGATGAGCTGCATGACGAGGCGCTGGACTACGTCGCCGCCCATGGCTACCTGACCGCCCTGTCGATCTGTTCCGAAGACGTCCCTGAGCGTGAGTGGATCGATGCCCTCTTCGCCGAGCCGCCTCACTACAGCGACGACGCCCAGCGTGAAGAGATCGAAGGCACCCTCATCCAGCTCAAGGCGCACATCGCTCGCCAGCTGGCCAGCGACGAAGAATTCGAGCTGCCCTGCGATCTCGATCTGGGCGATGAGCCGGACGATTCCGACCTGCGCGGCTGGTGCATCGGTTTCATGGAGGGCGTATTTCTGCGCGAAGCCGCCTGGTTCGAAACCGCCGAGGACGAAGTCAGCGAAATGCTCCTGCCGATCATGGTCGGTTCCGGCCTGTTCGACGAGCAGCCGGAGTTTTCCGACATTGCCGCCGATGCCAACCTCATGGACGACATGATCGTGCAGATCCCCGAGGCGCTGACGGCCCTCTACCTGCTGTGCAACGCCCCGGATGAAAAACCGGCGATTCTCAAGCCGCGCCATCACTAAGCAACGGCCGTGGCTCAAGCCCGGCCAGCCTGGCTGCGCTACCTGCTGCTGGGCATTGGTTGCGCAAGCGTCTGCCTGGGCGTCATCGGCATTTTCCTGCCGATCATGCCCACCACCCCATTCCTCCTGCTGGCGGCTGCGTGTTTCGCACGAAGCTCGCCGCGCTTCCACGCCTGGCTGCTTGGCCATCCACGGCTGGGGCCTTTGCTCAAAGCCTATCTGAACGGCGAAGGCATTCCTTTGAAAGCCAAGGTGCTGGCGATCGGTTCGATGTGGATCAGCATCGTCGTGTCGTGCTGGCTCGTGCCATGGCCATGGCTGCGAGTGCTGATGATAGCTGTGGCGCTGGCAGTCACTGTTTATATCGCTTTGCAGAAAACACGCACATGACTTCGATCATTGGCGACGAATGGTCGTACCGAGATAAAACCTTAATTAAATCAATTAGCTAATCTTTAATATAAGTCTGGATCAACGGTGATACAGACGCCTAAAAGTGACAGTTTTCCGTCACTATTTTGACTCAAGCCTCCCGCCTTAGCTTTGGCGCAGCCTGCCACCCCCCAAAACGCTGGCCCTAAGCCTTATACCCCACGCAACCCCGCTCCCTGCTTGCTCTTCAGCCGCCATGAAATCTATTTGCCATCATCGCAAGGAATGATGGCATAACTATTTTTTGCTCTATATCATGTGAAAATTCCGTTGAAAGCGCTGCCCTCGGTGCCTCGATTGCGCCTATCACAAACCTTAAACGGACTTTTAACCAAGTTGTTCGCCAACATTCTGGCGTATGCCTGACTTCAAACATAACGGAGAAGCACCCGAATGCGCGTTTTCACCCCCATCTGCAGCGCGATCTTGTTGGCCATGGCGTGCTCGCACGCGCAAGCCATGTCACTCACCCAGGCGATCCAGAGCACCGTGGATAACCATCCTGAGCTGGCATCCAACATCAACAGTCGCCTGGCCGCGGATGAGGACACGAAAATCGCCCAGGGCGCCTACCGCCCCAGCGTTGATTTTGTTGCCGGCTACGGTCGCGAGCGTTCGGACAACCTGAACACCCGCGCCCGTGGTGACCACAACAAGGAAACGCTGAACTACACCCAGTCGGAACTGCGTCTGCGCCAGATGCTGTTCGACGGTTCCAGCGCTTCCAGCGAAATCAGCCGGACTCGCTCCACCGCTACGTCCCGTGCCTACTACGTCCAGGCCACCGCCCAGGACCTGGCCTTGCGCGCCGTTCAGGTGTACCTGGATGTACTGCGCAACCGCGAATTGGTGACCCTGGCCAAGAACAACCTGCAGGCGCACTTGCGCGTCAACGACCAGATCGGCCTGCGCAGCGAGCGCGGCGTCGGCAGCACGGCTGACGTCGACCAGTCGCGTGCCCGTCGCGCTCTGGCTGAGAACAACTACAACACCGCCCAGGTCAACCTGGCCGATGCCGAAGCTGCGTTCTTCAGCGCCGTGGGCCGTATGCCCGACGAGCTGGAACCCCTGCCTTCGATCCGTGGTGAACTGCCAGGCGACCTGAACGCCGCGCGCCAGTCCATGATGGAAAACAACCCGTACCTCAAATCGGCCCAGGCCGACGTGCAGGCTGCCGAGAGCCAGTATGAAGGCGCCAAGTCCGCGTTCTACCCACGGGTCGATGCAGAACTGGCCACCGGTGCCAACAACAACTTGTCCGGCGAGCGCGGTCACAACAACACCGACTGGCGTGCAGGCGTGAGCATGAGCTACAACCTGTACCGCGGCGGCAGCGACAAGGCTCGCCTGCAGGGTGACGCGCACCGCATCAACCAGGCCATGGACATCCGCAACAACGCCCTGCGTCAGTTGAACGAAAACCTGGCGCTGTCGTGGAACGCGATGAAAAACGCCGGCACGCAAATCCCGTATGCCCGCGAATACGCCGAAACCACCACGCGCGTGCGTGCGGCCTATCAGGACCAGTTCGGTCTGGGCCAGCGGACCTTGCTCGACGTCCTCGACAGTGAAAACGAGCTGTACACCGCCAACACCCGCTACGCTGAAGTCCGCTACACCGAGGAATACTCGATGTATCGCGTGCTCTCCAACATGGGTGAGCTGCTGGCCAAGACTCGCGTCGTGCTGCCGGCCGAAGCCGTGGCGCTGACTGAAGTGAAGAGCGAAGCGCGTCTGCCTGAAATGCGCTGATTGCCACCATGGCGAAACCCGTGGCCGCTCGTTCGCAGCCGGTCACGGATTTCGTCCAACGACAGCCCTGGGCTCAGCTCAGGGTTTCGTCGATCACCAGTACCACCTTCCCCGAAATCTGATTGCTTGCCAGCGCCTCGAACGCCGCTTCGGCGTCGGCGATCGGGAACGTCTTGGCCAACTGCGACTTCAAGCGCCCTTCGGTGAACAATGGCCATACCTGCTGGCCCAGGTCACTGAGCAGGTCGGCCTTGAACGCATCGTCACGGCTGCGCAACGTTGAACCCTGCAAGCGCACGCGCTTGGTCAGCACCTTGGCCAGGTCGAACTGCGCCTCGCGGCCGCCCATCAGGCCGATCATCACCCAGCGTCCATCCAGCGCCACCACGTCCAGGTTCAGCTCGTTGTAATTGGCGCCCACCGGATCGAGGATCACATCGAACGGGCCCAGGTCCTTCAACCCTTCCAGGCCGTCACCTCGCACCACGCCGCCCTGTGCACCCAGTGCTTCGCAGTAGGCCAGGCGCTCGGCGGAGCCGACGCTGACCCAGGTCGGGTTGCCGAATGCCTTGCACAGCTGGATTGCCGCCGAGCCGATGCCACTGGCGCCAGCATGCAGCAGGACCTTCTCGCCCGGTTGCAGATCGGCCAGCTGGAACAGGTTCAGCCACACCGTCGCGTAGACCTCGACGATGCCTGCGGCCTCGTGCAGGCTCAGCCCCTCGGGCACGGGCAGCACGTGACGGCCATCGACCACCACCTCCTCGGCCATGCCACCCCCGGCCAGCAACGTGCATACCCTGTCGCCAATCTGCCAGGACGAACCGACGCCGACCTCGCTGATGACGCCTGCACACTCAAGGCCCAGAATATCGCTGGCGCCCGGTGGCGGCGGGTACAGGCCGGCGCGCTGCATCAGGTCGGCCCGGTTGAGACCGGCCGCGGCGACGCGAATCTTCACTTGACCTACGTCACACGTCGGGCTCGGCCGTTCGCTCCACTCCACATGTCCTTCCACGCCTTGCAATGCCTTCACGGTGCCTCCATAGTTGAGTCATGACTGAGCCCGACGCCTTGGCGCCGGGCTTTTCGCATTATGCGTCCGGCTTCAACGGAACCGGCGAATTCAAAGACGGCCTAATATGCGTGATCAATTGCCCCCACGTCGAATCAGCATGAAGCATTTCATTCCCGGCAGTGCCCTGGCGCTGTGTATCGGCCTCGGCAGTTTGTCGATGTCCGCCAATACCTTGGCCGCCAACAGCTGGGACAAACTTCAGCCGGATCGCGACGAAGTGGTGGCCAGCCTCAATGTGGTCGAGCTGCTCAAGCGCCATCA
>NZ_DJUS01000010.1:0-5191 GCF_002438365.1 Pseudomonas sp. UBA6276 | reverse complement strand
CCGATGTAGCGATCGAGCTTAACCATGGGTCACCCCCTTGGCACGGCGGCTGGCACGGGCCAGCTTCATGGGTTCCCAATACATCAACAGCAGGCCGATGGCCAGGAACAGCGCGTGCACCCACCACATGCCAAGCGCTGCGGGCAGCCGGCCTTTTTCCATGGCGCTGCGCGCGGCGATGAGCAGGGTCAGATAGGCCATGTACAGAAGGATCGCCGGTAGCAATTTGAGGAAGCGGCCCTGGCGCGGGTTGACCCGCGACAACGGGACTGCCATCAGAGTCACGATGAACACCAGTATGGGCAGCGACAGGCGCCACTGCAGTTCGGCGCGAGGCCGTGGGTCATTGCTGCCCCACAGCTCGCCGGTGGGGATGGCTTCGCGATCGGTGATGTCACTGCTCACGTCCGGCTTGGGCAGAAGCACGCCGTAGGTGTCGTACTGGATGGCGCGGTAGTTGGCTTCGCCCGGGTTGCCGTCGTAACGGAAGCCGTTCTCCAGAATCAGGTAGCGGTTGCCATCGGCACGCACTTCCTGGCGGCCCTTCTCGGCCACCAGCACGGAAATTCCACGATCCTTCGCCTTGTCCTGTGACATGCGTTTCTCGGAGATGAACACGCCACTGAGGTCGACGCGGTTTTCCGAGAGGCTCTGGGTGTAGGTGACGCGGGTGCCATCGCGCAACGCCTGGAAGCGACCCGGCACCAGGGTGTCGAACTCGGTCATGGCGTCCTGCTGATTGATGATCGTGGCGACCTGGGCAACGCCTTGCGGGGCGAGGCTCAGGCTCAGCCAGGCCACCAGCAGGGCGACCAGCGCCGCCGGGGCCATGGTGATCGCCAGCAGGCGCTGCTGGCTCATGCCTGTGGCGGAAAGCACGGTCATCTCGCTTTCCAGGTACAGGCGCCCATAGGCCAGCAGGATGCCCAGAAACAGGCCCAGCGGCAGGATCAACTGCAGGAAACCCGGCAGGCGGAAGCCCATGATCATGAACAGCACGCCGGGGTCGAGGATCCCTGACGCCGCCTGGGCCAGGTACTTGATGAAGCGCCCGCTCATGATGATCACCAGGAGCACCGCACTCACGGCGCTCATTGTGATCATGACCTCACGGGACAGATAACGGAAAACGATCAAACCAGACACTCCAGGGTCGTCGCGCGCAGGCAGCCCGACAGGGGAACGTAGCAGCCAGGACAGGGGCCGGCCCGCAGGAGCGGGCCAGGTAAAAAAGTCGCCGCATTATCCTGTGAAAGGCTGTGCCTGTCACTTAACAGCGGCATTGGATGGACAATTACCACCATGCAAAGGTTGCGAGGGGGCTGGGGCTGGGGTCAAACTGGACGCTTTCGCGCGAACCGTCTTGCGCAAGCATCGACCTAGAATCAGGGGTTCTGGATATGGAATTGGTTGTAAAGAGCGTTGCTGCCGAATCGATTAAAACCGCGACCCTCGTCGTCGCCATCGGCGAAGAGCGCGCACTGGGCGCCATTGCCAGCAAGATCGACAGCCTGAGCGGCGGCTTGATCAGCGCTGCACTCAAGCGTGGCGACATCGTCGGCCGTGCCGGCCAGACCCTGTTGCTGCCGGGCGTACCTGCACTCAAGGCCGAACGCCTGCTGCTGGTGGGCAGCGGCAAGGACGAAGAACTGGCCGACCGCCCATGGCGCAAGCTGGCCAGCGCTGCCTATGGCGCATTGAAGAACCTGGGCGGCAGCGATGCCGTGTTCGCTTTCGACGAGCTGACCGTCAAGGGTCGTGACGCCTACGGCCGAACCCGCCTGCTGGCAGAGACTCTGATCGATGGCGAATACGTGTTCGATCGCTTCAAGAGCAAGAAAGCCGATCCGCGTGCTCTGCAGAAAATCACCCTGCTGACCCAGAAATCCAGCCAGGCCGACGTCGAGCGCGCCGTGACCCATGCCAAGGCCATCGCCAGCGGCATGAGCTTTACCAAGGACCTGGGCAATCTGCCGCCCAACCTGTGCCACCCCAGCTTCCTGGCCGAAGCCGCCAAGAGCCTGAGCAAGGCGCACAAGAACCTCAAGGTCGAGATCCACGACGAGAAGAAGCTCAAGGAACTAGGCATGGGCGCGTTCCTGGCCGTCGCTCAGGGCAGCGCACAGCCGCCACGCCTGATCGTGCTCAACTATCAGGGCGCAAAGAAATCCGAGCAGCCGTACGTGCTGGTGGGTAAAGGCATCACCTTCGACACCGGTGGCATCAGCATCAAGCCAGCGGCCGGCATGGACGAGATGAAGTACGACATGTGCGGTGCGGCCAGCGTGTTCGGCACCCTGCGCGCCGTGCTGGAACTGGAACTGCCGATCAACCTGGTGTGCCTGATGGCCTGCGCCGAGAACATGCCCAGTGACCGTGCGACACGCCCTGGCGACATCGTCGAGACCATGAGCGGCCAGACTGTGGAGATCCTCAACACCGACGCCGAAGGCCGTCTGGTGCTGTGCGATGCGCTGACCTACGCCGAGCGTTTCAACCCGCGCGCGGTGATCGACATCGCCACCCTGACCGGCGCCTGCGTCGTTGCCCTGGGTGGCCATACCACCGGCCTGATGAGCAACAACGAAGCCCTGGTCGGCCAATTGCTGGAAGCGGGCAAGCAGGCGGACGATCGTTGCTGGCAGCTGCCGCTGTTCGAGGAGTACCAGGAGCAACTGGACAGCCCGTTCGCCGACATCGCCAACATCGGTGGGCCGAAGGGCGGTGCGATCACTGCCGGCTGCTTCCTGTCCCGCTTCACCAAAGCCTATGAGTGGGCGCACCTGGACATCGCCGGTACGGCGTGGGTCAGCGGCGGCAAGGACAAGGGCGCCACCGGTCGTCCTGTGCCTCTGCTCACCCAGTACCTGCTGGATCGCGCCGGGGTGTAATGCCTCAAGTCCGCGTCGGTCCTTTTCGCGGGCAGAGCCCCGCTCCCACAGGAAGCATGCTTGTGTGGGAGCGGGGCTCTGCCCGCGAAAAGGACGACTCGGTCTCAAGCACCAGGAACACGCCATGCCCCAAGTCGACTTCTATGTTCTGCCCACGCCCCTGCCCGCCGCACGCCTGGACTTCGCCTGCAAACTGGGCGAAAAAGCCTGGCGCCTGGGCCATCGGGTGTACGTCCATTGCACTGACGCTGCCCAGCGCGAGGCACTGGATGTACGCCTGTGGAGCTTCAAGGGTGAGAGCTTCGTCCCCCACAGCCTGGCGGAGGACGATCCGCACTCGCCCGTTACGTTGGGCATCGCTGCACAGGCGGCGGGCCATGACGACCTGCTGATCAACCTGGCCTTGAGCGTACCGAGCTTCGCCGGGCAGTTCGCCCGTATCGCTGAAATAGTGGTAGAAGACCCTGCTATTCGTCAGGCCGCCCGGGAGAGTTTTCGCTTCTACCGAGAACAAGGCTATCCTCTGCAAGACCACCGCTTATCGCGACTTTGAGCCCACGATGGACAACAACACCAAGCCTTTGCCCAAATCCGTACACCTGCTGGACGACCTCGAATCGATCCGCAAGCTGCTCGGCGACGACACCCTCCAGCCTCCGCTGCTGACCGACGCCGTGGTTCGCAGCGAGCCGGATGTGCCGTTGCTGTTCGAACTGCACGATGAACCTGGGTCCACTGCCGAAGCGCCAGCAGCGGCAACCGTTGCCCCTACCCCCGCACAGAACCGCCAGGACACCCTGCTGCACCTGGACGCCGAACTGCGCGCCGCCGCTCAGTTGATCATGCAGGATGTGATCGACGATTTCGCGCCGCACATCGAAACCGAAATCAAGCGCCGCCTCGAGGCCCGCATGGAAAGGTTGCTGAACCAGCCCTGATCCCCTTCACCCGCCCTTCGCAGCCACGGACCGTTCGCCTACCACCGTAGGAGCGGTCATCGGCCGCGAAACAGGCGCTACGGTGCGTCAGCCATACCGAATCGCGCCCATCGCGGCCACGGACCGCTCCTACGCAGCCCGCCTCCCTCCCATAGCCGCCATATCCCCGCTATACTTCCCGGCTTTCTTTGAATAAATGCCTTATAGGGTCCCGCCGCGCATGGATAAGACCTACCAGCCGCACGCTATCGAAACTTCCTGGTACCAGACCTGGGAGGCCGAGAACTATTTCGCCCCGCAAGGTGCCGGCGACTCCTACACCATCATGATCCCGCCGCCGAACGTTACCGGCAGCCTGCACATGGGCCACGGCTTCAACAACGCGATCATGGACGCCCTGATCCGTTTCCGCCGCATGCAGGGTCGCAACACCCTGTGGCAGCCGGGTACCGACCACGCCGGTATCGCCACGCAGATGCTGGTCGAGCGCCAGATCGAAGCCCAGGGCCTGAATCGCCATGATCTGGGCCGGGAAAAATTCCTGGAAAAGATCTGGGAATGGAAAGACCAGTCCGGTGGCAACATCAGCCGCCAGATCCGTCGCCTCGGCTCGTCGGTCGACTGGAGCCGCGAACGTTTCACCATGGATGACGGCCTGTCCGAAGCGGTCAAGGAAGCCTTCGTGCGCCTGCACGAAGACGGCCTGATCTACCGCGGCAAGCGCCTGGTCAACTGGGACACCAAGCTGCACACGGCCATCTCCGATCTGGAAGTGGAAAACCACGATGAAAAGGGTTTCCTCTGGAACCTCAAGTACCCGCTGGCAGACGGCGCGAAAACCGCCGAAGGCAACGACTACCTGATCGTCGCCACCACACGTCCGGAAACCATGCTTGGCGACGCCGCGGTCGCGGTGAACCCGAACGACGAGCGCTACCAGGCATTGATCGGCAAGTTCGTCGAACTGCCCTTGGTAGGCCGTCGCATTCCGATCATCGCCGATGATTATTGCGACCCCGAGTTCGGTACCGGCTGCGTGAAGATCACCCCGGCCCACGATTTCAACGACTACGAAGTCGGCAAGCGGCACAACCTGCCGTTGCTCAACATCTTCGACAAGAATGCCAACGTTCTGCCCAGCGCTCAGGTGTTCAACCTCGACGGCACGCTGAACGACAGCGTCGACGGCACCTTGCCTGGCGAATACGCCGGCCTGGACCGCTTCGAGGCCCGCAAGCAGATCGTCGCCGCGTTCGACGCCGCCGGCCTGCTGGTCAGCGTCGACGACCACGCCTTGAAAGTGCCGAAGGGCGATCGCTCCGGCACCGTCATCGAGCCCTGGCTGACCGACCAGTGGTACGT
>NZ_DJUS01000008.1:0-17148 GCF_002438365.1 Pseudomonas sp. UBA6276 | reverse complement strand
CCAATCGCGCCTACCAAACAAAATCCGCTCTGCTGGGCGGTATGAAAGGGCGATCCGAAAGGGTCGCCCTTTTTTGTGCTCAAGGATCGGAAAGTTGCCGGAGGCGTTCCACCAAGGCTTCGAGTTGAGCGCCGCGCATTTCAATCTCGGCGAGCAAGTCGCCAAGCTCCGCGTTTGTTTCTGGTCGAGCCAGGCAGCGCCGGACATCGGCCAGGGCGCCAGTGTACGCCTGCTGATGCTGGTGAAGGCGCATCAGGTGCAGCGCCAATAGTTCTTGCTGGAACATCGCGGCCACCTTCGTGCAGTGTTACGGCAGCCTACCAATGCACGGCACTGGATGTCGCGGATTCAATTCAACGGCCGCCATTGCACATCGCGCAGCCCTCGACGTTCGACGTGGCGGCGCAACTGCTCAGCATGTTCCCCCGCATTGGTGCCGCCATAGACCAGCCCGATTCCCGAGTGCAAGGCCGCGTAGTACCAGGCATCGGCGTCGCTCATGTGCGTGTCTCGCTGTTGAAAGCGCCGGGACTCACCGTTGAGTACATAGCGAATCTCGTAATCCGTGAACCGGCTTGTCATATAATGCTCCCGCTTTACCGGGCATCAGACATGCAGGCCATTGGCCAGTTCCGTCATGATGGCAAAAAACTACTATCGATCAGACCGGGTTATCGGGAAGGCGATGGAGACGATGGACAGGACGTCGAACGCAGGCGGTTCGAGCTGGGCAAGGATGCTTGAGAATGATGAACAAATGGATCGCGTGCATGGCGCTGGCAGTGCTGTTGGCCACTGCCGGCTGGTTCGCCATGGTGATCGACCTGGAAGGGTTGACCTACAGCCGCCATGGCGAATTACCGGATCGTCGGTAAGCGTTCAGCTGGGCTCGGTGGAGGCATCGGCGCCATCGATGTCCGGATCGTCCGGAAGCACTTCGGGCTCGCCGTCATCGGCATCGTTGAGCGCGGCTCCATCGCTGGTCAGGTCATCTGCCAGCGGATCAGCCTCGGCCTGGCCGATCAGCGGGATTGGGTCGATATCGGTATTCATGGCATGCCTCGCACGTTGACGGTGGGTTCATGCATTCGAGGCGTGCGCGACGCGGCAGGTTCTGTTCGATCCGTGACCGTCGGTCATATCAGGGTTCGACTTCGTTGAATTCGCAGTAATCCTCCCAGCTCAGGCCGAGTGCATCGGCCACTTCCTGATGCACCTCCAGACGCATGGCCTTGAGTTCTTCCGGACTTTCAGCAATCAACTGCAGCGCCAGCTCCCAGGGTTCCAGCCCCTGCGCCTGAGCTTCGTCCTCGAACGCCCACTGCACCTGTTCTGCCTGCTCGCGGGCGTTCAGCACCTGAATCTCTTCGCGCAATTCGGGATGTGCATCGAGAAATATCGCCAATGCGGCTTGGTTGCGGTCTTCTTTGGCGATCATGTCTAGGCCCTGCTGATTGTTGGAAATAAAGAGACATGATGCCATGGCGCCGCCGGCCCGTCAGCGACGGTCAACGGGTGGGCGGGCGCGGGGAGGGCGGATGGTGATAAAATCTGCGCCTCGAATTCTGGAGGTAGACGCGTGCACAAGTTGATGATGGTGATGGCAGTGCTGACGTTGGCCGGGTGCGGCACGGCGTTCGAAAAAGCCCACGAGGCGGTCTCGCAGTTGCTGGAGAACCCCAAGACGGCGCGTTTCACCAATGTGCGCACCACCGACCAAGGCAACTACTGTGGCCAGGTGAAGGGCAAGGACGCCCAAGGCGTCTACGGACCTTACCGCAGCTACGCGGCGATTCCCCATGGCGACCAGTTCGAGGTCGTCATCGACAATGACGGCAACGATCCGCGCGTGCGCGAGGTGTGCGGCAGTGCCGAGGAGCTGCTGCCGCCAGTGGATGTCGCCGAGCAGCAGGGGCAGCAATGGGAGGTGCGTATCGTTTCTGGCCGCAACATGGGCTCGGTGACCGACATGGCCGCCCGGCTGGTAGAAAATGGTTTCGTCGCCAGCTTCGTCCAGCATGACGGGGAAACCATCATCTATCTCGGGCCATTCGACAGCAAAGCCGAAGCTGAAAAGGAGCGGGCACGTCTGATGGGTTCGCGCGGAATCGAGTCGGTGGTGATGCCGTTCAGCAAGGCGGACAAGCCCTGAAGCAAGGATGCACTTCAGGGCCTCGGCGTCAGCCGCAGGCCTTGAGGTCCACCGGTCCGACGAACGCATTGCCATGCCCCATCACACAGGCCACCTGCTGGTTGCGCTGGCGCTCCCAGACCTGCACCGGATAGGTCTTGTCCCACGCCTGGTACAGCTGGGTGTCCTGGCGCGACAGGCGTAGCCCGTACTGCTTGCTCATGTACAGATAGGTGCGCGCGATCATGCCGCGGATCGACGGTCGGGGCATGACCTTTTTCGCCTTGAAGTCGACCTGGGTCAGGCACGAACCGTATTGCCCGCGCTGTTCGGGCAGCCAGCCGAAGCTGAAATTGTTCCGGTCGCCGTTCACTTCGCCGATGCTCGGCACCAGGTTGTGCAAGTCGGCCTCGGCGGTCTGGTAGACCTTGTCATTGCGGGTGCAGTTCTTGCGGCCTCCGTTTTGCCAGCATTGGCGCTGGTGGCCGATCTGCCAGGCGGGCACGATGTGTTCCCATTCGATACGCGCGGCGCGGTTGGCATTCTTGCGCGGGACATAACCGCAGGCGGCAAGGTCCACGCGGTTGCCGCTGTACTTGCAGCCGCAATAGAACTCCGTGGATTGTGGCGCGTACAGCTTCCAGGCGATCTTCTTGGCTTCGCTGAAGGTGCGCGGGGCATCGGCGTGGGCGGTGAAACTGAACAGCATCAAACTGACGAACAGACTGCGAACCATCATTGAATCAATCTTCCTTCGGTACAACCCAGAAAATCTGCACGCCACCGTCGTCGCGGTGGGCAAGGGTGACGTTGTCGTTCTCGGCGATTTCTTCGAGCATTTGCGCCCAGTCATCCTCGCTCTCGTGTTCGAGCCGAAAGATGAGAGCGGCACGGGATTTCTGCGCGGTGGGCGAGTTGATGATCTTCTGGATGCGCACGCCTAGACGTTCATAGGCGCTCGGCGCGGCGGGGGTGGCAGTGGTCACGACGCGTTTCCTTGATGGGCTGTACGTGCGTACAGTATTTGACTGTAAGACGTTTCGCAATAGCCCGGGGTAAATAGCGGGTTTCTGACAGCGGATTCGCAATTTTTCTTCCGCGTTCACGAAAAAAACTGAGTCCGATCAGAGACATCCGACACGACGCGTCGAATTGAAAGTCCCGACGGAGATATGGTTATGCGATAACGATATTTAAAATTTCGTTCTTATACCTCTACAGTTCGGCCATTCACTCGTACTCAATAGCCAGAGTCGGAGCACAACATGGCCGTCGCCCTTTCAGAAATCCCTCGTCAGTCCTTCGAGATCCGTCCGTTGGTCGGCCATGTCGGGGCCGAAATCATCGGTCTGGATTTGCGCCTTCCACTCAACGACCAGGATTTCGCCAGCATCCACCGGGCCCACCTCGATCATCACGTCGTGGTCTTTCGTGACCAGCGCATCACGCCCCAGCAGCAGATCGACTTCAGCCGCCGTTTCGGTGTGCTGCAGATCCATGTGCTCAAGCAGTTTCTGCTGGCCGGGCATCCAGAGATTCTCATCGTTTCCAACATCGTCGAGAACGGCCAGCCGGTCGGGCTGGGTGACGCGGGCAAGTATTGGCATTCGGACCTGTCGTACAAAGAGCTGCCCAGCCTGGGCTCGATGCTGCATGCGCAGGAGTTGCCCAGCGAGGGCGGCGACACCCTGTTCGCCGACATGCATCGAGCCTGGGACACTCTTCCGTCAGCCTTGCGCGAGGCGGTCGAAGGCAAGCAGGCCGTGCACTCGTACACCGCGCGCTACAGCGAGGGCAAGAATGCGGCCAACTGGCGGCCGACCTTGACGGCAGAGCAGCTGGCCCAAGTGGTGACCGTGACCCATCCGGTGGTCCGTACCCATCCGGAAAACGGCCGCAAGGCCCTGTTCGTCAGTGAAGGGTTCACCACCCACATCGTCGGCCTTCCGGAAGACGAAAGCCGTGATCTGCTGCAGCAGCTCTATGCCCACAGCGTGCGCGAAGACAACGTCTATCGGCATCAATGGCAAGCCCACGACATGGTCTTCTGGGATAACCGCTCGTTGATTCACCTCGCGGCCGGCTGCCCGGACCACCTGCGGCGCAAGCTGTACCGCACCACCATCCAGGGCGATGCGCCATTTTGATAGGGAGTCTTGCATGAACGCTGCACTGCCAGGCCACACGGCCAGCGCTGGTACCGATTCGGCAACCGGGCAACGGGCGATTCCCGAAACCCTGTTGCAGGTAGAGAACGTTAGCCTCGAGTACCGCACCTCCGAACGGGTGGTGCGTGCGACGCACCAGGTCAGCTTCGAAGTCGATCGGGCCGATCGCTTCGTCTTGCTAGGCCCGTCCGGGTGCGGCAAATCCACCTTGCTCAAGGCCGTGGCCGGTTTCATCAAGCCCAGTGAAGGTCAGATCCGCCTCGCGGGTGAGCGGATCGAAGAGCCGGGCCCCGACCGGATCGTGGTGTTTCAGGAGTTCGACCAGCTGCCGGCCTGGAAAACCGTGATCGAGAACGTGATGTTTCCGCTATTGGCGTCGCGGACGCTCAAGCGTGCCGAGGCCAACGAGCGGGCCCGTTACTACCTGGAGAAGGTCGGCCTGAGTGCCTTTGCCGATGCCTACCCCCACACCCTTTCCGGCGGCATGAAGGCGCGGGTGGCGATCGCCCGGGCGTTGGCCATGCAGCCGAAGATCCTGCTCATGGACGAGCCGTTCGCTGCCCTCGATGCGCTGACGCGACGCAAGATGCAGGAAGAGCTGCTGGAGCTGTGGCAGGAAGTGCGCTTCACCTTGCTGTTCGTCACCCACTCCATCGAGGAAGCCTTGGTGGTGGGCAATCGCATTCTGCTGCTCTCACCTCATCCGGGCCGGGTGCGGGCCGAGATCAACAGCCACCAGTTCGACCTGGGCAGCCTGGGCGGCGCGGACTTCCAGGCCAGTGCCCAGCGCATTCACCGGCTGCTGTTCGACGAAGGTGAGGAGCCGGTGATGGACCGCCCGGTGGATTTCCAGCATTTGCGCATCGCCTATTGATATCGCTGCACTGACCTCGCCGCATTCGGAGCACATCCATGAGCCTTTCCCCACCCGTGCGTCAGGAGTACGAAGTTGCTCTTGAGCCGTTCACTCAATCCGAACTCGTTCGGGATATCTCCCTGCCTCGGCGTATCTGGCAACAGGCGTGGGTGCGCAAGGGTGTGATCCTGCTCGCCCTGGCCGTGCTCTGGGAACTGGCGGCACGCTGGCAGAACAATGATCTGCTGCTGCCCAGTTTCCTGCAGACCGCCAACGCCTTCATCGATGGCATCGCCAGTGGCGAACTGCTGAGCAAGGTGTGGATTTCCCTGACCGTGCTGATAAAGGGCTACCTGATCGGTATCGTCCTGGCATTCGGTTTGACCACCCTGGCGGTCTCGACCCAGCTGGGGCGCGACCTGCTCAGCACGCTGACCGCCATGTTCAACCCGCTGCCGGCCATTGCCTTGTTGCCGCTGTCGTTGCTGTGGTTCGGCCTGGGCGAGAACAGCCTGATCTTCGTGCTGGTGCATTCGGTGTTGTGGGCGCTTGCCTTGAACACCTACGCCGGTTTCCTCGGCGTTTCTGAAACCCAGCGCATGGCCGGGCGCAACTATGGGCTGCGTGGCTTGCGCTTCGTCTGGTACATCCTGATACCGGCAGCGCTGCCGTCGATCCTGGCGGGCCTCAAGATCGGCTGGGCGTTCGCCTGGCGCACATTGATCGCCGCCGAACTGGTGTTCGGTGCGTCGTCCGGCAAGGGCGGCCTGGGTTGGTACATCTTCCAGAACCGCAACGAGCTGTACACCGACAAGGTGTTCGCCGGACTGGCCGCAGTGATCCTGATCGGCCTGCTGGTGGAAAACCTGCTGTTCAACACCTTCGAACGTCTGACCATCAAGCGCTGGGGCATGCAGCGCTGATCCCTCAATCCCTGTCCAGAGCATTCAACATGGTATTTGCAAACAAGCTTTCCCTGGCCTGCGGCCTCGCCGCCGCGCTGCTGACCGGTGGGGCCAGCGCCGAAGGCAAGATCAGCATCGCCCAGCAGTTCGGCATCGGCTACCTCATTCTCGATGTGGTGCGTGACCAGCACCTGATCGAGAAGCACGGCAAGCAGCAGGGCATCGACATCGAGGTGGACTGGAACAGCATTTCCGGCGCGACCGCGATGAACGAGGCGTTGCTCGCCGGTGCGTTGGACGTGGTTTCGGCCGGTGTGCCGCCGATGCTCACCGTGTGGGATCGGACCAAGGGCCGGCAGAACGTCAAGGCCATTGCCTCGCTGGGCTCCATGCCCAACTACCTGCTCAGCAACAATCCAGACGTGAAGGCCTTGAAAGACTTCACCGACAAGGATCGCATCGCGGTGCCCGCCGCTGGCGTGGGCTTCCAGTCGCGGACCCTGCAGTTGGAAACAGCCAAGCTGTACGGCGACAAGGAATTCAAGAAATTCGACAACATTTCGGTGAGCATTCCCCATCCGGATGCCACCTCGGCACTGATCGCCGGCGGTTCGGAAATCAGCGCGCATTTCTCCAGCCCGCCGTTCCAGTACCAGGCCCTGGAAAACCCCAAGGTGCACAAGGTGCTCAGCAGCTACGACATCCTCGGTGGCCCGGCGACCTTCAACGTGCTGTACACCACGCAGAAATTCCACGACGAAAACCCCAAGACCTACAAGGCGTTCTATGACGCGCTGGTGGAAGCGGCGCAGATCGTCAAGGCGGACAAGGTAGCCGCCGCCAAGACCTACATCCGTGTCGAGAAATCCACCCTGAGCGAGGCCTTCGTCGAGAAGATCGTGAAGGACCCGGAGATCGACTTCACCGTGGTCCCGCAACGCACCTTCATCTACGCCGAACGCCTGCATGAGCTGGGCGTGCTGAAGAACAAAGCGCAGAGCTGGAAGGACTACTTCTTCGAAGAAGCGCACGGCGGCGACGGCAGCTGATCATTGCTTTGAAAGCATCGACGCCGGCGCTCACATGCCCTGTGAGCGTCGGCGTCTTGCGTTTCAGACGGCGGCGGGTGCGGGCAGGCCCATGGCAGGGTAGTACTGGGCGAAACGCACGTTGTCGTGCTGGTCGACGAGCTTCTTCAGCCGCTCGTTGAACGCCCGCCCGACACCGTACTGCCCGCCGGACACCGTGCGGAACTGTGCAGTGAGCACGATGCCGTTGAGGTCCATCTTGTCCACCCCGAACACCTGCAGCGGCCCCTGCAGGTTGTGCTTGAGCATCACGTCGTCGACGATCGATTGGCCCGCCTGCTTGATCAGGTCCAGGGCCGTATCGATGTCGCTGTCGTAGGTGAACTGCACCGAAAAGAACGCATAGGCGAACTGCCGGGACTGGTTGGTCACTGCCTTGATCTGGCCGAACGGCACCGAATGCACGAAGCCCTTGCCGTCGCGCAGGCGCAGGGTGCGGATCGTCAGGCTCTCCACGGTGCCCGCATGCCCGGAATCGAGCACCACCCAGTCGCCGATGGCGATGGTGTCTTCGATGAGAATGAACAGCCCGGTAATGACATCCTGCACCAGCTGTTGCGAGCCGAAGCCGATGGCCAGGCCGACCACCCCGGCACCGGCCAGCAGCGGCGCGACGTTGATGCCTAGGTTGGCCATGGTGGTGATGGTGCAGATCACCAGCAGGATTATTTTGATCGCGTTGCGCAGCATCGGCAGGATGGTCAACACCCGCGTGCTCGGCTGACGCGTGGCGCGCTTGCCCACCGAGGGCTTCAGCGCTTCTTGGATGGCGGTGTCCAGCACCACCCACAGCAGCCAGGTGACCAGCAGGATCAAGCCGATGCTGCTCAGCGAATCACTGATGGCGCGGCCCATGCTGTTACGCGCGGCGAACTCCAGCATCGACACGCCCCAGATGCGCCCCAGCAGCTCGATGAAGGCGATGGCCATGGCGATGCGTGCCACCGCGTGCCCCAGGCTGCGCAGCAGCTCTTTATAGGGACGCAGACGCGGCGTGGCCGTGGCAGGAGGCTTGAACAGGTGCTGCATGACCGTGCTGAGAAACACCGTGGCGATCAGCAGGACCGTGGTCAGCAGCGCATTCTGCAAGGCTTTCTGGCTTTCCTCCCCCGCACCGATCAGATGCACCGCCGACACCAGGATCATCAGCAGAATGGGCAGGTACCACAGGGATGAGAACAGCCGTAGCGATTCCTGCACCGCACGATGCTGCAGACGCTGCGGCAGTGGCCGGTTGCGGATCAGGTGGGCCACCGGCCGGCGCATGCGTACCACCAATACGGCGAACGAGAGAGTGGCGAACAGGCCGGCGACCACCGCCAGGCTGGCAGTGAAATTGGTCCCCAGTTGCCGAGCGATCTGCGGGCTGGTCAGTGCATCGCTGAGGGCGGCAAGAAAGCCGATCATGAACAGCGGCCGTGGCGCATAGCGTCGCAAGGCGCCGACGGCAGCGCGTTTGTGTCCGCTGTCGAACAGGGTGATCACGCACATGATCACCGAAGTTGAGAAAATGCCGCTGCTGGTGGCGTAGGCCAGCGACATGCCGATGGCGCGGGCGATGGACATGTCCAAGGAATGACTGGCGTACAGCGTCACCGGCAACGCGACGATGGCCGCAAGGGTGAAGGGCAAAATATAGCCGAGCAGGTTGTGCAGGCGGGGCCGTTCCCGGACGAATCGGCGGCGTGCGCTGCGCGCGACGATGAAGCGCCCGAGGAAATGCACGGCCAGAAACGTGGCCATCCAGCACACCGACAGCAGGATGAAATCGGTCGACAGGTCCAGCGCCGAGCGTGAATGCCGATTGATCAGCGTGTCGACCTCGCTGGCGGCGCGGTCGGTGCGCAAGCGCCAGGTGTCGAGCACGTGCTCGTCCAGATCGAGCTTTTTCTGCACATCATCGATGCCGTTGCTGAGGGCGCCCAGCAGACCTCCCTGCACCAGCGGCGCGGGGTCTTCGGCGGGTGCATCGGCTGCGGGTGCTTCGGCGGCCTGCAGGCTGAAACTCAGCAGCACAGATAGCAGGAAGAGGGTGAATCTGGCGCGGGAACTGAACACAATGCGGGTCGCTCTATTGGTCGGTACACCAGTCACTGATTGAATTTTGCCGGGCAAGTTCGCCGATTGGCGGCATTTGTCGGGATTGTTCATCTTGCGTTTGGGGCATCCGCCATTTGTTCGGGGCGGGTCTGCTACCGTTCATACGTTTCTCATCCAAGGCTTTGATCATGTCGTCGAGCAGCACCTACGCCACCGCCGCACCCGGGCGGCGAGAGCAGTTTTCCACCCGTATCGCTTTCTTCATCGCCGGCTTCGCCATGGCCGCCTGGGCCCCGCTGGTGCCCTTGGCCAAGGCGCGGGCGGAACTCAGCGATGGCAGCCTGGGGTTGCTGTTGCTGGGCCTGGGGGCCGGTTCGATTCTGGCCATGCCGTTGTCCGGTTATCTGTGCGCCCGCTGGGGTTGTCGACGTGTCATCGTCGGTGCCGGCGTGCTGATCTGCCTGATGTTGCCCCTGCTGGCCACGGCCGGGACCCTGCCGCTGTTGATCGGTGCGGTGTTGCTGTTCGGCGCAGGGATGGGGGCCATCGACTGCGCCATGAATATCCAGGCAGTGCTGGTCGAGAAGGCCAGTGGCCGACCGATGATGTCGGGCTTCCATGGCCTGTTCAGCGTGGGTGGCATACTCGGGGCCGGCGGCATGACCGCACTGCTCGCGCTGGGCCTGACGCCGCTGCTGGCAGTGGCCTGTGTGGTGGCAGTGACCCTGCTGGCGGTATTCAAGGCCGCACCCCACCTGCTGCCCTATGGCAACGAAAGCGACGGCCCGTTGTTCGCCATGCCGCGCGGCATCGTGCTGTTTCTCGGTGCGCTGTGCTTCATCGTCTTTCTCACCGAGGGCGCGATGCTCGACTGGAGTGCGGTGTTCCTGGTCTCCGAGCGGGACATGCAACCGGCCTATGCCGGACTTGGCTATGCGGCGTTCGCCACTGCCATGACCATCGGCCGTCTGACCGGCGACAGGATCGTCGCTCGCTTCGGTGGGGCGCGGGTGACCTTGTTCGGTGGGCTGTGCGCCGCTGCCGGACTGGCCCTGTCGCTTGCCATCCCGGCCTGGCCTGCCGCGTTGCTGGGTTATGCGCTGATCGGCGCCGGTTGCTCCAACATCGTCCCGGTGCTGTTCACCGCTGTCGGCCGGCAGACCACCATGCCGCAGAGCGCGGCCATCCCGGCCATGACCTCGCTGGGGTATGCGGGGATTCTGGTAGGGCCGGCGTTTATCGGCTTCGTCGCCCACGGCAGCAGCCTGTCGATCGCGCTGGGCGTGCTGATCGTGCTGCTGCTGTTCGTCGCCGCCAGCGGGCGCTACCTGCGAAACTGAAGCGACCGTGCAGGGTCTACGCTGAACGGGGTCCAGCCGACCCTTCATGGTCATTCGATACGGAGTTCAGCCATGCAATTGCACGGATCCTGTCACTGCGGTGCCGTCACCTTCAGCCTGCACAGCGCCCACCCTTATCCTTATCAGCGTTGCTACTGTTCGATCTGCCGCAAGACCCAGGGCGGCGGTGGCTACGCGATCAACCTGGGGGGCGAGGCCGCAAGCCTCAATGTGCAGGGCCGCAGCCACATCACCGTCTACCACGCCCGGATGCCCGACGAAGACGGCACTGGCACCCACACCAGCACCGCCGAACGGCATTTCTGTCATCTGTGCGGCAGTGCGTTGTGGCTGTTCGATCCGGCCTGGCCGGAGCTGGTGCATCCGTTCGCCAGCGCCATCGACAGCGAGCTGCCCGTGCCGCCGGAGCACACTCACCTGCTGCTGGACTCCAAGGCAGGGTGGGTTGAGGTGGAAGCCGGCAAGAATGACCGGCAATTCCAGCAGTATCCTGAAGAATCCTTGGCTCAATGGCACGAGCGGCTCGGCTTGACTCAGGACTGAGCCCGCGGGCCGTTCGGAAACATGGTGAATCACCTCGGGGGTGTCGTCAGGCCATGGCGCGGCGAACGCCGAGGACGATTCGGCCTCAAAGGCCTGAACCCACCGTGATCGAGGACACGCCCTTCATGAAGTTGTCCCTATTGGCGACCGTGCTTCTTGGCGCGATGCTGTCCCATTCGGCATTGGCCGACGTGGCCGCTGCACACGCGCCGCTACGCCAGCCCATCAGCCTGGCTGCAAACGACACCTCCAACCCCTATAACAGCCCGATCCGACGGATCAACCCCAACAGTCGGCAGGGCACCACCGCGCCCAATCCGCAGCTGCGCCAGCCGACACCGCGCACCGATAACCCGCGGCCGCCGACGCTGGAAAACCGCGGCATCGGCAACGGCGACAACCTGCGCCGGCCGGCCAACGGCACCCAGCAACCGCGCACTGCCCCTGGCACGCGGTGATTCCTCTTTTTTTCGCTGAAGGATAAGCCCTATGTTGCACAAGACCCTTTTCGCCTCGGCCTTCGCCGGCCTTGCCCTGTACGGAGTGGCCGCTTCGGCAGCCACGGTGAAAACCTATCAGAGCGAACTGGGCCAGGTGACGGTCACCACCGTTGCCGAAGGCCTCAAATACCCGTGGGCTCTGGCGTTCTTGCCGGACAACAAGGGCATGCTGGTGACCGAAAAACCAGGTGATCTGCGCGTGGTCAGCACCGAAGGCAAGATTTCGTCGCCCATCAGCGGCGTGCCGCAGGTCTGGGCGAAGAACCAGGGCGGGCTGCTCGACGTGGTGCTATCGCCCGACTTCAAGGCTGACCGCATGGTCTACCTGTCGTATGCCGAGCAGGGTGAGGACGGCAAGGGCGGCACGGCGGTAGGTCGCGGCCGGTTGTCCGAGGACCTGACTCACTTGGAAAACTTCACCACGATCTTCCGTCAGGAGCCCAAGCTGTCGGTTGGCAACCATTTCGGTTCGCGGCTGGTGTTCGACCGTGACGGCTACCTGTTCATCGCCTTGGGCGAAAACAACCAGCGCTCGACTTCCCAGGATCTGGACAAGCTGCAGGGCAAGGTTGTGCGTATCTTTCCCGACGGCAAGGTGCCCAAGGACAACCCATTCGTAGGACAGAAAAACGTGCGCCCGGAAATCTGGTCGTTCGGCCACCGCAACCAGCAGGGTGCCGCCTTGAACCCGTGGACAGGCACCCTGTGGACCCATGAGCACGGCGCCAAAGGTGGCGATGAGCTGAACATCATCGAGAAGGGGGCCAATTACGGCTGGCCGCTCTACACCCACGGCATCAACTATTCCGGCGAGCCGATTCCCGAAGCGAAAGGGAAAACCGGTCCGGGCATCACCGATCCCTACCATGTCTGGGAGAAGTCGCCGGCCATCAGCGGCATGGCGTTTTATGACAATGACAAGTTCAAGCGCTGGAATCACAACCTGTTCATCGGTGGGCTGGCGTCCGAAGACCTCATCCGCCTGCAGTTCGAAGACGACAAGGTGGTGCACGAAGAACGTCTGCTGGGCGAGCGCGGTGAGCGTATCCGCGACGTGCGTCAGGGTCCCGACGGCTATCTCTACGTGCTGACCGATGACGACGACGGCGAATTGCTCAAGATCGGCCTGGAATGAATCGGCTCATTTGATCGACGCCGTGAAACCTCTTGGCCATCTTCGAGTCGATTGCTGGTCAACGACTTGCAGGGTCCTGGCGATTCCATGGTCTCAAGAGGTTCAGCATGATCGGCGTCATCATACCCGTGCACAACGAGCAGGCCAGCCTCGACCGATGCCTGCGATCGGTCATGCTGGCCGCCGAGCATGGCACCTTGTGCACCGAGCTGGTCCGTATCGTTGTGGTGCTGGATAACTGCAGCGATCGGTCGCGGGACATTGCCCAGCGCTACCCGGTGCGGTTGATCGATATCGGCGCTGGCAGCAAAGTCACTGCCCGGGCGGCGGGCGCTGCTCATCTGGTCCAGGCTGGAGCGCGTTGGCTGGCCTGGACCGAGGCCGACGCTCGCGTTCCCGATGACTGGCTGGCGGCTCAGTTGGCGTACCGGGTGGATGCAGTCTGTGGTCGCGTGGACCTCGAACCGGGCATGTTGAAGGCAGTTGCCGGCCAGCGTCGCCGACGGTCCATTGCCTTTGACGAGCCGCGGCCCAGTGTTCATGGTGCGAACCTGGGCATCAGTGCCGCAGCCTATGCGGAGGCGGGCGGGCTCAAGGCGGGGCAGGATGAGGTGCAGCTGATTCGTCAGATAGAATCCAGTGGTCGGCGTATCGCCTGGAGTGGTTCGGTGCGTGTGAGGCGCGGTACACCGGTTGGCAGTGGTTATGGCGAGCCGGTGCGGCTTCCGGCATTGAGCAAGGTCAGTGGGTTCTGAAATGTTGAATGTGATTACGCTGGTGCATGGCCGCGAGCGGCAGCTGGACAACGTCATCCGCGGACTGGAGCGGGGTAGCCTGATGCCGGAGGCGTTCTGGGTGGTGTTCATGAACCAGCCTGCGCGCGATCTGCACAGTGAGTGTTTTCCGATTCACTGCCTGGTGGTCGACGATGCTTCCCACGGTCTACCGCTGGCCAAGGCGCGCAATGCAGTGCGCCAGTGCGAAGGCGAGCGGTGGGTGTTTCTCGACGTGGACTGCATTCCTGGCGAAAGCCTGCTTTCCGATTACGCGGTTGCGTTGCGCGAGATGCCTGACACCTTGCATCTGGGTGAGGTGCGCTATCTGCCCAGCACCGCGCAGATGGAGGGCTGGACCCATGCCACGCTGGCCCGCGATGGGGTGGCCCACCCGTTGAGCCAATACCGGGGCGAACCGGGATCGCTGCTGCCCCATCATCTGTTCTGGTCGCTGAATTTTGCCTGTACGCGCGAGGTGTTCGAGCGCGTCGGTGGCTTCGACGAGGGTTATCTGGGCTACGGTGCTGAAGACACCGATTTCGCTTTCAGTGCGCGTCGGCAGGGTGTCGAGTTGAGGACGGCGGCGGCACAGGCTTTCCATCAATACCACCCCACCTGGCGTCCGCCGCTCAACCATTTCTCCGCGATCGTGGCCAATGCGCAGCGCTTCCATCAACGCTGGCAGGAGTGGCCCATGGAGGGCTGGCTTGGCGAGTTCGTCGAGCTGGGTCTGGTGAGCTGGTCTGCGCAATCGTTGCAGATTCTGCGCCATCCGACCGATGCGGAAGTCGACGCCTGCCTGGATCGTGCAGGGTCGGGGTTCTGAAGCGGCCGTCCGATTCGGCAACGATTGCCGGCTTGCTCACGGTTCACCGGTTTCCTACCTTGATGGCTTTTTCGGAGGCCAGGGAATGTCGGCGTGCAGGAGAGCCTGTGGGTTGCGCAAGGGGCGCGCGAGCGAAGTGGGTCAGGTGTATTCGATCACCTGTGTGACGGCAGACCGGGAATCGGTGTTCGCCTGTTGGCGAAGTGCTCGGTTGTTGGTAGCTCAGTTGCGGGCCATGCATGAGTCAGGGGATGTCGAATCCCTGGCATGGGTGGTGATGCCGGATCATGTGCATTGGTTGTTCCAACTGCACAAGGGCGACCTGGCCACGGTCATCTGCCGCATGAAGGCGCGCAGCAGCCTGGCCATCAATCGCCGCAACGCGACTTGCGGCCGCCTTTGGCAGAAAGGCTACTACGACAGAGCAATGCGCCGCGAAGACGACCTGCGAGCGGCAGCCCGCTACATCATCATGAACCCCGTTCGCGCTGGTCTGGTCGAGAAGGTCGGTGATTATCCGCTGTGGGATGCGATCTGGCTGTGATCGGCAAGCGCATCGACTGCAGACGCGTTGTGTCAGAGATATCGCATGCACCGCCGACAGGTGTACACCCCCCTGTAGCAGCGGCGCGAGCCGCGTCCGGGGGCGGCGCGGTGGGTCAGGAGGAGTGCGTAGACCGCCGACGCGGCTTGCGCCGCTGCTACAGGGGATCGCGTTCGAGGAGGTGGGCGATGCGGCCGACCAGGTCGCCCATGCGGAAGGGTTTGATGACCAGGTCCATGCCCTCGGCGAGGAAGGTCTGCAGGTCCAGGGCGTTTTCGGCGTAGCCGGTCATGAACAGCACCGGCAGCTCGGGACGCATGTCGCGGGCGGCGTCGGCGAGGACGCGGCCGTTCATTTGCGGCAAGCCCACATCGGTCAGCAGCAGCTGGATCGACGGGTCGGTACGCAGGGCTTCCAAGGCATCCAGCGCGCTGTCCACCTCGGTGCAGCGATAGCCCGCATCGGTCAGCGCCTCGACCACGAACATCCGTACCGACGCCATGTCTTCCACGATCAACAGGTGCTCACCCTTGCCGCGATTCTCCAACTGCACCGGTTCGCTGGGCAGCGGCAGCAGCGCAAGGCCGGCCGGGAGCATCAAGGTGACCTCGGTGCCATGACCGAGCAGACTGCGAATCCTCACATCACCGCCAGACTGCCGGGCAAAGCCGTAGATCGTCGACAGGCCCAACCCCGTGCCCTTGCCGACCGCCTTGGTGGTGAAAAACGGATCGAAGACCTTGTCGATGATGCTGTGATCGATCCCCGTACCGTCGTCGCGCACCGACAACACCACGTAGTCGCCGTCGGCCAGGCGCGTGTCGCCTCGCGAATAGGCAGCGAAGGTCGACAGGCGGATGTTGCCACCTTCGGGCAGCGCATCGCGGGCGTTGATCACCAGGTTCAACACGGCGTTTTCGAACTGGATCGGATCGACCATGGCAATCGCCGCGCTGTCGGTCAGGTCCAGGCTCAAGGTGATCCGCTCGCCGATGGTGCGGCGCAGCAGGTCTTCCAATGAATGCACGTGCTGATTGATCGCGATCGGCCGGGTGTCCAGCGGCTGCTGGCGGGCGAAGGCGAGCATGCGATGGGTGAGGGCGGCGGCGTTGGTGGCCGACTGCAGCGCCGCGTCGGCGTAGCGCGACACGGTCTTGTCGACGCTGGCTGTGGCACCGGCGGGCTCCACCCGCTTCTTGATGAGTTCCAGCGCCGTGATGATACCGGTCAGCAGGTTGTTGAAGTCGTGGGCGATGCCCCCGGTGAGCTTACCCAGCGCGTCCATCTTCTGCACCTGCAGCAGCTGGGTTTCGGTGCGTGCCCGCTCTGCCACTTCCTGGGCCAGCAAGGTCTGAGCGTCGGCCAACTGGATCTGTTGTTGACGCTCGCGCTGGCGATGCTCGGTCACGTCCTCGATGAACACCAGGCTAT
This sequence comes from Pseudomonas sp. UBA6276, assembly GCF_002438365.1. Taxonomy (NCBI): domain Bacteria; kingdom Pseudomonadati; phylum Pseudomonadota; class Gammaproteobacteria; order Pseudomonadales; family Pseudomonadaceae; genus Pseudomonas; species Pseudomonas sp. UBA6276. Next base: position 844 of record NZ_DJUS01000008.1, on the reverse strand, counting down.
GCCCAGGAGCGCGGTAGGGCGAGACTTGCCATTCGGTTTCACGCAGCTGTTCGTCGACCTTGAGGGTCAGGTTGCCACGCCAGCGTTCGCCCTTGCTCAAGCGCACCTGCAGATCGTCCAGCACCGATTCCTGGCCCGCAGCCAATTGCGCCTGCAGGCTGGTCAGGGAGACCGGCGTAGGCAGGAGCTGGGAGAAGGCATGGTTGCACTCGATCACCTGCAACTGCTCGTCGATCACCGCGATGGGGGCGGCGATGTTGGCGAAAATCTCGCGAAAACGTGCCTCGCTCTCGCGCAGAGCGTTTTCCGTGTCGCGCACGCGCAACAGCGTGCGCAACGTCGCCAGCAGCACATCGGCATCGACCGGATGTATCAGGTAGGCGTCGGCACCGGCTTCAAGCCCGGTGATGATGTCGCCGGTCTGGATCGACGCCGCCGAGACATGGATGATCGGCAGCAAGGCCGTGGCCGGCTTGGCGCGCAGCAAGCGGACGATGTCGAAACCGCTCATGTCCGGCAGGTTGACGTCCAGGATCAGCGCATCCAGCGGCTCGCTGGCGATGAGCGCAAGGCCATCGCCACCGGTGCCGGCTTCCAGAATGGTGATGTCGTGCTGCTCCAATCGGCGCCGCAAGGCGTAGCGCGTGGCGCTGTTGTCGTCGACGATGAGGACGCGCACTTCAGGTGTCATGGCCAGGCTCCGGCGCGATGGCCAACGGAATGATCACAAAGAATGTCGAACCCACGCCTGGACTGCTCTCCACGCCTACCGTGCCACCCAGCAGTTCGGCAAAGCGCTTGCACAGCGACAGGCCCAGCCCCGTGCCGCGCAGGCGCTTCTGCA
>NZ_DJUS01000134.1:25185-96571 GCF_002438365.1 Pseudomonas sp. UBA6276 | reverse complement strand
CCCGAGGGTCGCCTTTTTCATGCCCTGCATTCACTCCATGCTGAGCGTATGCAGGCCTATGGTCTGCGCGCCTTCGTGCCCCGAATCTTCCACGCGTATCACTTCTGCCTGAACATTGAGGTCGGTGAGGGTAGGGTGATTCGAGGGCAGATGGACGCTGACCTGATCCCCGACCCGCAACTGGGTGCGGGCTTCCAGCTGCATACCGGTGCTCGAAAGATCCTTGCATACGGCGGGAACTACAACGTCGCCAACCCGAAGGTCGACCTGGGCATCCACGGTCATGCGGATGAAATCACGTTTCTCACTGTAGTCACGATCATTGACGCTCATGGCTTGTCCTTCGATCTGGTTGCTATTATTGACGTTTTTATAACCAAGGGTAATTTGCCGGGCGAGCCGCTCTGGCTCGTGTCGCAACACCCTTGAAACGCTTGCCGGATGGGAGTACCGTCTGCGCCTTACAAGGCACCTCTGCATCCGCATGCGCAGGGCACCCAGCGCTTGTATTCGCCTCTGCGAGAGGCTAGAAGTAAAGGTAGGCGATCCATTGCTGTCTTCGCCAGGTTTTACTTTGCTGACCTACTTACGACAACCAATTTCTGGCGCCGTTTGCCCACATGCAGAAAACCAGTGCAACGCTGCTGATCATCGATGACGACGATGTGGTGCGCGCAAGCCTTGCGGCCTACCTCGAAGACAGCAGCTTCAGCGTGCTGCAGGCGAACAATGGCCTGCAGGGCCTTCAGGTATTCGAGCAACAGCAGCCCGATCTGGTCATCTGCGACCTGCGCATGCCGCAGGTCGGTGGCCTGGACCTGATTCGCCAGGTGACCGAGCTGTCGCCTGATATCCCCGTCATTGTGTTGTCCGGTGCCGGTGTGATGAACGACGCCGTCGAAGCACTGCGTCTGGGCGCTGCGGACTACCTGATCAAACCCCTGGAAGACCTGGCCGTTCTGGAGCATTCGGTTCGGCGCGCACTGGATCGCTCCCGGTTGTTGCTGGAGAACCGGCGCTATCGCGAGAAGCTGGAAACGGCCAACCGTGAACTGGAGGCCAGCCTGCACCTGTTGCAGGAGGACCAGACCGCCGGCCGCCAGGTGCAGATGAACATGCTGCCGCAGAACCCCTGGAGCACCGACGGGTTCAGTTTCGAGCACCAGATCATCCCGTCGTTGTACCTGTCGGGGGATTTTGTCGATTACTTCAGGGTCGACGAGCATCGCGTGGCGTTCTATCTGGCCGATGTCTCGGGCCATGGCGCTTCATCGGCATTCGTCACGGTGCTGTTGAAATTCATGACCACGCGCCTCATGTTCGAATCACGGCGCGGTGGTTCGATGCCCGAGTTCAAACCATCGGACGTGTTGGGCCATATCAATCGTGGTCTGATCAACACCCGCCTGGGCAAGCATGTCACCATGGTCGGCGGCGTGATCGACGAGCACACCGGGTTGCTGACCTACAGCATAGGCGGGCATCTGCCGCTTCCCGTGTTGTACACCCCTGAACGGACGCGTTATCTGGAAGGGCGTGGTCTACCGGTCGGCCTGTTCAACGAAGCTACCTACACCGATCACGTCATGGCGTTGCCGGAGCAGTTCAGCCTTACCCTGTTTTCCGATGGGATACTGGACCTGCTGCCGGGTGAGACGCTGAAGGAAAAAGAAGCTGCATTGCCTGAGATCGTCAGCGCAGCGGGCGGCAGCCTGGATGGCTTGCGGCAAACGTTTGGACTGGCCACACTTGGGGAGATGCCGGATGATATCGCCCTGATGGTGCTGAGCAGGAACCTTGCATGAGTACTGGTAGAATCCAGTTTGCGGAACAAAGCGGCACGTTCGTGTTGAAATTCGTGGGAGAGGTGCGCCTGACGCTTTGCTCGGCGCTGGATGCGACGATCGAGCGGATCTTCACGGCTCTGGATTTTTCCGCCATCGTTATCGACCTGACCGAAACCCGCAGCATCGACAGCACTACTTTGGGCTTGCTGGCCAAGCTGTCGATCATGTCTCGACAAAAAGTTGGATTGCTGCCGACCGTGGTGACGACCCACGAGGACATCACGCGCCTGTTGCAGTCCATGGGATTCGATCAGGTATTCAACATCGTCGGCCGTCCGATCCCGTGTCCCGACTGCCTTACCGATCTGCCCTCGCAGGACCTTTCCGAAGATGTCGTAAGATCCAAGGTGCTAGAGGCGCACAAGATTCTCATGGGTCTGAACGAGTCCAACCGCGAAGCCTTCCATGACCTGGTCAACGCCCTCGAGCGCAGCTGAGACTTCCAGACAGCTCTTCCGGCCATAAAAAAGGCGACCTTGCGGTCGCCTTTTTTTATGTGTCGCCGTGCTGAATCAGGACACTTTTGCAGTGAGCAGGGTTTCCAGCTTCTCCTGGTCACGCGCAAACTGACGAATGCCTTCGGCCAGTTTTTCGGTGGCCATTGCATCTTCGTTCGACGCCCAGCGGAACTGAGCCTCGGTCAGGATCTGCTTCGGCTCGCTGGCATTGCCAGGCTTGAGCTTGCGCTCCAGCGTGCCTTCATCTTCCGCCAGCTTGTGCAGCAGCTCCGGGCTGATGGTCAGGCGATCGCAACCGGCCAGTTGTTCGATTTGGTTGATGTTGCGGAAGCTGGCGCCCATGACCACGGTGTCGTAGCCGTTGGCCTTGTAGTAGTTGTAGATGCGGGTTACCGACTGCACGCCTGGATCTTCGGCACCGGTGTATTCCTGGCCGGTGGACTTCTTGTACCAGTCGTAGATGCGACCCACGAACGGCGAAATCAGAAACACGCCGGCATCGGCACAGGCCTGTGCCTGAGCGAAGGAGAACAGTAGCGTCAGGTTGCACTGGATGCCGGCTTTTTCCAGCTTCTCGGCGGCACGGATGCCTTCCCAGGTGGAGGCCAGTTTGATCAGGACGCGCTCGCGGCCCACGCCGGCCTTTTCGTACAGGTCGATGATCTGGCTGGCCTTGGCCAGCAGAGCCTGTTCGTCAAAGGACAGGCGTGCGTCCACTTCGGTGGAAATACGGCCCGGGATGGCTTTGAGAATGCCGGTGCCCACGGCGACCGCGAAGGTGTCCGAGGCCAGGCCGACGTCACCGTTGCTGTCGCTAATGGTCTTTTGCAGCAGGTCCTTGTAACCGTCCAGAGAAGCTGCCTTGAGCAGCAGCGACGGGTTGGTGGTGGCGTCGACCGGCTTGAGTTTGGAGATGGCATCGAAGTCGCCTGTGTCGGCGACGACGGTGGTCATTTGCTTGAGTTGTTCCAGCTTGGAAGTCATGTGCGTGCTCTGTCCTTTGCGAATGGATGACGTTACCCGAGCGCTGCGTCTGGCTCAAGGGCCAACGGGGTGCAGCAGGGGAAAGGGCGGTGGTAGACCTACGTTCGAGTGTCTTGCCGCGTGACGGTTCAATGGATCAAGTATGCGCTCCTCGCCAGGTTCTGGCGCACCGCCCAGCGATCAACGGCCTTCGAGCAGCGCCCCGGCCTGATCGAGCAGCGCCAGCGGATCATCGGTCTTGTGGATGTCCACCGACAGCAGCTGACGGAATTTGCGTGCGCCGGGAAACCCGGTGCCCAGGCCCAGCATGTGCCGCGTGACGTGGTGCATGGCACCGCCCGAAGCGATATGTGCGGCGATGTACGGACGCATCTGCCGCAACGCATCGAAACGACTGATCACCGGGGCGTCGCTGCCGAACAACTGCTGGTCGACCTGCGCCAACAGGTAAGGGTTGTGGTAGGCCTCGCGCCCCAGCATCACCCCGTCGAATGTCTGCAAGTGCTCGGTGCAGTCTTCCAGGGTCTTGATGCCGCCATTGAGGATCACTTCTAGGTCGGGAAAATCAGCCTTGAGGCGCTCGGCAACGTCATAGCGCAACGGCGGAATGTCGCGGTTTTCCTTGGGCGACAGCCCTTCGAGGATAGCGATGCGCGCGTGCACGGTGAAACTGCGACAGCCGGCCTCCCGCACCTGCCCGACGAAATCGCACAACGCTTCATAACTGTCGCGGCCATTGATCCCGATGCGGTGCTTGACCGTGACCGGAATCGACACCGCATCGCGCATGGCCTTGACGCACTCGGCCACCAGCGCCGGATGCGCCATCAGGCAGGCCCCGATCATGTTGTTCTGCACACGATCACTGGGGCAGCCCACGTTCAGATTGACCTCGTCGTACCCGTGCGCCTGCGCCATGCGTGCACACGCCGCCAAGTCGGCAGGCGTGCTGCCGCCCAACTGCAGCGCAATCGGATGCTCGACCTCGTCGTAGCGCAGGAAACGCTCGTGGTCGCCATTGAGCAGGGCGCCGGTGGTGACCATTTCGGTGTAGAGCAGGGTGTGACGCGAGAGCAGGCGCAGGAAGTAGCGACAGTGGCGGTCGGTCCAATCCATCATGGGGGCAACGCTGAAGCGGCGAGACGGCTCCAGGCGAGGTGTGGCGGGCGTTTCAGCTACATTCTGTACCATTTTACTCTGCGCGTTTTGTACCAGTTTTCGGGTGTTTTCGTGGGGCGGGCGGTAAGTTGTACCACCTTGACTATGACCTTTATCGCTTTCGCCGTGGCCATTATTCGTTTGGGAAAACGGGCGGACGAGGGGGTGGCTACACAGGTCGGATCTGTACGAAACGTTATGGGAGGCAAGTCTACCAAGACGCTCGGTCGTTCGGGCGAAAACAGGTTGGGTGGGCGTTTTTTGGATGAGGCAGGGGAGCGCTAGTGAGTAGTTTTCAAACGATGGTTGACGTCAGTGATCGGAGCACGGTCGCCGAGGCGGATCAGGTCTTCTAGGCGGCGGAGGAGGGTGGAAATCGGACTCATGTCCCGGATGGTGCGCCGAGCGAAAACACTATGCATCAAGGGGGTGATGTTGGAGAGGGTTTTACATTCGGTAGCGAATGAGCGGCCTGGTAACGGACTCTGATGAAGCGTTTTGATGGAAGGGATGCTTAAATTTGCAGTACTATTGCAGTACTTCATGACACAACGGGAGAGTCGCCATGCCTCGCATGACATTAGACCTAAGCACCGAGATTGACGATCGCCTTACCGAAATCGCCGCACGTCGCGGCATCAGCAAGGCTGACGCCATGCGCCGAGCGTTCGCGCTATTGGCCATCGCCGACGAGGAGAAGAGCAAGCCCGGCAAATTCTCGTTGGGTATCGTCCGCGAGAAAGATGACCACACGCTTGAAGCCGTTGGTCGGGTGGTGGGTGTTTGATGACGCAAGAGCATATGCACGCGGGAGACCGGAATATCGAGGATGTTTTCGCGTCAGATGATCACGGCAAAAAGCCAGTTAAGCTTGGAGAGGGCGATAGGCTCAAATTCGCTCAGCAGATACTCGGCGGTTTATTTGTGGTCTCTTTGTTGGTAATGGGGGGATATGCGTTCAATCCTGACAATAAGGCGTGGGCGGAGATATTTGAACTGATAAAGGTGGGCGCGCTGCCTTTGGTAACGCTAGTGATTGGTTTTTATTTTCCGAGCTCAAATCGGTAAGTACATGCTGAAAGAGGGTTAATCACGGAGCTTTTGATAGCCATTGGCCTGGATGAAGGACATAGACACACGTAAGGCGCGGCCCTGTAACAGATGTCTTTCCACGTGTCGCCAACTCGACGTCGTTCGGCGCCACCTTCATTCTGATGTCATGGATGACCGCAAAGCACACAGTTTTCAATCGGATAAAGATCAGGAGGATCCACTATGGCCAAGAAAGCCAACAACCCGTTCTACTTCGCCAGCGTCCCTCTGGTCGCAGTCGGCTGCGCCTTCGCAGCGATCGGCGCCTCAGGTCAGGAGGCTTTTGGATGGACGTCCATAGGGCTGCTGGTGCCTGGCGTGGCTCTGCTTGTTGCGGGGCTTATGAATAGGCGCCGGGCGAGCTGAACACGTCTGTCGACTGACTTTGCAGGTAAAGGGAACGGGATCATCGGTACAGGGGCAAGACGCATGAGTGCATCATCAACCCGAGTTCAGCACGCGGTCTCCACTACGGCGATGGCTGGGAGTTTCAGCGTGCACCTGGAAGCCGTCACCAGTGGCGCGGTCTCGCATCTGGTCATCATCGATGATCACGAGCCAGCCGCCGTGCTGCTGAGCGTCGACGCTTATCAAGCGCTGCAGGATGAGCTTGAAGATCTGCGTTCTGAACGCCTGGCCATCGAGCGCCTGCCTGGCATAGACAGCGATGTGACCTTGAGCCTGGAAGAAATGGACGCCCGGTTCGAATAGGCATTTGTGCCGCACATTTGCGTTCTTCGTTTCCAGTGGGTGACAGATATAGAGCCCGATCTAGCAAGCGATCCTGAAGCGCCCTGCGAATGATGTTCGAACGCCGCGAACATGATCTGCCCATCACACCTTCCAAATCCTAGAAACCCGCCCCGGCTCCCACGAACTTCCGGCAGTGCACAGACGCGTCGCGAATCATGAAATTGACCAACGTAGGCGAGACGCCCAGCTCGGTGGCGATGTCTTTCTGTGGTTTGCCGTGCACGCGGTACATCAGGAAGGCGTAGCGGGCGCGCTTGGGCAGTTGGGCCAGGGCGCGGTCGACCTTGCCCAGGGTCTGGCGGTCGACGTTGATCGACTCCGGGTTGGACATCTGGGGGACTGTGTCGAGGGTCTGGTCGTCCTGGACGAAGTAGCGCTGTTCGGTGGCCTGCTTGCGGTAGTGGTCGATGGCGAGGTTGCGCACGATGCGGAAGATGTAATTGAGCTGGGCGTTGAAGGGCAGCATGCCGGCTTTCATTCTGCGCACTCGCAGATAGGCATCCTGGACGACATCTTCGGCGTGGCTGCGGCATCCGGTGATTTGCGCGGCGATTTTGATCAGGCCCTGGCGGTGCGAAATGAGTGTCTGCAGCAGCGAGGGGAGGTCGTGGAGTGAGTTATCCGTGCTACGTGAATCCTGCATGTTGATACCTGCGGCGGGCAGTGACAGAAAGTATGTCCTTATGTGACGGCGCTCAAAGTAGAGTTGTTGATTCTCATTGTCAAATGAGAAGTTGTTCTATTCATAGATTTTCTTGATTGCGTGAAGGAATTAGCCCGCTCGTCAAATGGAGGCTAATTTTGGGTAGGTGTGGGACGTCTTTGAGGGGTAGGCCTGTGCTACGCGCAGGTACGTTGAGTAATTTTCAGGAGGCAAGGCAATGGCGTTCGACCGCGAAGACACGATGTTTCTGGTAGTGATGAATCACGAGCAGCAGTACTCGATCTGGCCCGATTTCAAGGCCGTGCCCGCGGGTTGGTCAACGGTGAGGGAAGCGGCGTCCAAGGCCGAGTGCCTGGCCTGGATCGAAGCCAACTGGACGGACATGCGCCCGGCCAGCCTGCGTGAAGCGATGGGGGCTTGAGGAAGTACGCGTGACCGCGCGGCGCGTGGCAGGGTCACGCGCCGTCGTCATTTTGGGGACCCCCAGCATGTGAGGTGGCCGAGGTGTGGCGGGGTCTTGGCGACAATCGGCCCTTTGGAGGTCCAGATGGATCTGGTACTCGCCAGAGGGGCCGATCGCCGTGTACCTGGTCAGCCGTTACCAGCGGTAGTTGACCGACCCGATCAGCGCTCGCTCGTCGCCGTAGCGGCATGAGGCGTTGCAGAACAGGTACTTCTCGTTGGCGACGTTTTGCGCCTTCATGGCCACGGTCCAGTTCTTGTCGACTTCATAGGTAACTTTCGCGTCGAACAGGGTGTAGGCGGAGACCTTTTCGTTGGCGTCCGAGCTGGACGTGCGGCTAGTGCCCATGTAGCGGGCGCCGCCGCCGACCACGACCTGAGGCAGGCCCAGGGCGGTCAAGCGGTAGTCGGCCCACAGGTTGGCCATGTGATAAGGCACGCCGTCGATGCGCGTGCCCACGCGGGTGGACACGGCATCGTCGGTGATCTTCGCATCGGTGTAGGTGTACGAGGCGGTGGCGCTGAGGTTCGGGGTGATGTCCGCTTTGGCCTCAAGCTCCACGCCCCGCGCGCGGGTTTCGCCGAACTGCACGGTATTGCCGGTGAGGTCGGTGCTCAGCGAGTTCTTCTGCTTGAGGTCGTAGACCGCAGCGCTCAGCAGGGCCGTGGTACCGGGCGGGGTGTAGCGCACGCCGATCTCGTACTGCTCGCCCTCGGTCGGATCGAACGAGGTGTTGGCGTTGGCGTTGAAGACGTTCGCCGGCAGGAACGACTGGCTCCAGCTGATGTACGGGGCCAGGCCGTTGTCCCCCTGGTAGACGAGGCCGACACGGCCGGTGGCTTTCTTGTCATCGCGTGGTGTGCGGGCGCCGCTGGCGAAGTTGTAGGTGCGGCTTTCGGCCCAGTCCTGGCGACCGCCCAATAGCAGAATCCACCTGTCGTCGAACTTGATCTGGTCTTGCAGGTAGACGCCGGCCTGGGCGCTGTGCAGGTCCGAGCCGGTGTTGGCGGATGTGGCGTTGGTTGGCACGCCATACACCGGGTTGGCCGGGTTGAATATGGAGTTGGCGCCGGCGAAGCGATGGGAGTCGTAGGTCTTGTGGTAGTAGTCCACGCCCGCCAGCAGGGTGTGCTGCCAGCGGCCGCTGTTGAGGGTCCATTGCACGTTGTTGTCGCTGGTCCAGCCTTCGGAGCGTTCGCGGCGGATGCTGGGTCGGCGCGCCAGCTGGCCCCGGTTGCGCAGGGCGGCGCTGCCGGTATCGGCGACCTGCATGTAGTCCCAGCTCAGGTCCGCCTCGAAGTGGCGGAGGGAGTGGCGGATTTTCAGGTCGGGAGTGAAGTCGTGTTCGAACAGGTAGCCGATGCTGGTCGAATAGTTGTTGTAGTGGTCGAAGCCGCGCTCGCCGGTGAACAGGTCGCGGTCGACCTTGGGGTAGCGGGTGCCGGACGAGGTGGTCAGGTCGAAATCCAGCGGCGGTGCGAAGCCGGTGCGGGTTTCCTGGTAGTTGGCCAGGAGGGTCAGCGAGGTGCTGTCGTTCGGGCGCCAGGTGAAGGCGGGGGCGATGTAACGGCGGTCGTCGTCGGCGTCGGTGGTCTGGGTGTCGCTGTCGCGCCACAGGCCGGTGAGGCGATAGGAGAACTGCCCGGCGTCGTCGATCGGGCCGCCCAGGTCGAAGCTGTACTGTTTGCGTGCATGGCTGCCGTACTCGACGTTGACCTCATGCAGCGGCGTGTCGGTCGGGCGTTTGGTGATGGTGTTGATCAGACCGCCCGGCGAGAGTTGTCCGTACAGCACCGAAGAGGCGCCCTTGACCACTTCCACGCGCTCCAGGCCATAGGGCTCGATGCCGCCGTCATACACGCTGCCTTGCAGTTTCATACCATCGCGCAAAATGCCGCCCGTGCCCGAGCCGACGTTGAAGCCGCGGATCACGAAGTCGTCGGCGACCCGGCTGAACCCGCCAGGCTGGGCGATCACGCCTGGTGTGTAGCTCAGGGCCTCGGCCAGGGTGTCGGTCTTGCGGTTGTCCATCTCGTCGCGGGTGACGACCGAAATCGACTGCGGAATGTCCTTGATCGCCGAATCGGTCTTGCTCGCGCTGGTGCTGCGCGTGGCCACGGGACCCTGGATCTGCCCGGTCGGGTTCTCGAGGACCTTGGCGTCGATGTTGGTTTCCTGCAGCTCCAGGGTGCCGCTCGAGGCGGCAGTGCTGGCGCTGTCGGCGGAGTAGGCTGTACTCAGTGGCAAGCCACCGAGCAACAGCGCCAGTGTCAGCGGATGGTAGACGAAGACTTTTTTTGCGGGCATGGCGGCTCCTGAGTATGAAGTGTTGTTTTTCTGGTGAGTTGAAATCATGTCGCCCGCTGCATGATCCCCATCAAGCAGCGGGCGTCCCATTGGCGGCGGTTACGGGCAGTACTCGTCGAAGAACGTCTCGCGCTCCAGGCGCAACAGGGCGGCTTGCTTGTGCGGCAGGGTGATGGTCTTGAGCCTGCCGTAGCCCTGGGATTCGAGGAAGCCGATCTGCCGGGTATGGTCGATCCGCGGTTCGCCGAGAATGCGCTGGGTGCGCGGCTCGTCGATGAACATGTAGTGCATGAGCGAGCGGAACCAGCCCTTGAGCTTGCCCGCGCTCTGGTGCTTGCTCTCGCCGACCACCACGTGCCAGCCACGGTCGTGGTCCTGGGCGTCGTAATAGGGGGCGATGCGATCTTCCTTGCACCAGTAGATCTCGAAGTAGGCGAACGGCTCGCCGTCGTAGCTGCCGATCAGCGGCAGCACCCGTGGGTCATCGAGCATTTGTTGCAGGTATTCGGCGTGTTCTTCGGGACTGCCGGTCTGCTCCCAGAAGAACGCGACCTGCTCCAGGTTCATCCAGCGATTGAAGCGTTCCAGGTCCAGACCGATGTCGACGGTGCGCAGGGTGAATGTGGTCTTCAAACCCGGCAGTTCGCGGCGGTAGACCTCGCCATGCGGGATCGGTGGTCGCTGTGGGTGACGCTTGTCGCCGCTGAACGTGTAGCGCAGCGGCATGCCGGCGGCCGATGGAGTGGTGAGCCAGGGCAGCGGGTGTTGCCAGAAGCTGCTGCGGGCGCAGGCCAGGCGTGCGGTGCGGCCGTCGTGGCCCAGAAGGGTATCGAACACCCCTTCGCGCACCGCGTCGCGCGCGCGGTCGAGGGCCAGCGGGGCGCTGACTTCCAGCCCAGGGACGCGTGACGAATTGCAGAAGACCTGACCGAGCAGCGCGAGCAGGCCGCTGACCGGGAACGCCACGGGCAGGTTCTCCAGCCGCACATGGCCGTCCTGGCGGAAAAAGTGCACCGGTTCGATCCCTTCGATTGCCAGACTGCCGTTGCCATCGTCCGCCACCTGGGCGATCACGTGGCGGCCGTCGGCCAGGGGCAGGGTGAAGTTCGGCGTGGTCATGGTGCTTCTCCGTGAGTGGCTTCTCGCGTGTGCCAGCGCGCAGGAACCTGCCGGGTACTGACCGGTCGGGTGGTTCCAGGGCATAGCTTAGGTAGAAGTGTAACGAATGGGAATCGTAATTATTTAAGGTTGATTCCCATCTATACATGCTTCCTTGCTGATTCCGTTCAGCGTTTGCGCACTAGGAGCCACATGAAATACGGCCCGCCGATGAAGGTTGCGAAGATCCCCGCCGGGATCTGCCACGGGAACACCAGGTTGCGGCCCAGCCAGTCGGCCAGCACCAGCAGCGTGCCGCCGAGCATGGCCGAGAGCAGCAATTGCGTGATCGGCCGGCGTGCGCCGAGCATCCGTGCGATGTGGGGCGCGATCAGGCCGACGAAACTCAAGGGGCCGACGGCCAGCGTGGCGGCTGCGGTCATCACGGCGGTCAGCAACAGCAGGGCCAGGCGGCTGCCGCCCAGGGATATCCCCAGTGCCCGCGTGCGCTCGGCGCCCAGGGGCATGATCGCCAGCCAGCGGTTGCACAGCGGCGTGACCAGCAGGAACAGCACCGCCAGGGCACTGACGACCAGCGCCTGGCCGGCGTCGATGCGATAGGTCGAGCCGGTCATCCAACTGAGCATGAGCAGCACCCGGGAATCGCCGCTGACCATGAACAAGGCGGCGAACGCATTGAGCAGGGTGCTCAGTGCGACGCCGGTGAGCAGCATGCGGTCTGGCGCGAAGGCGCTGCGCCAGCTCAGCGCGACGATGGCCAGCAACGCGATCAGGGCGCCGGCGATGGCCGCGGCCAGGAGCACCCAGGGATTGAAGCCGGGGACGATGACCAGCACCAGAATGCCGCCCAACGCCGCACCGGAACTGACACCGAGCATTTCCGGGCTGGCCATCGGGTTGCCGGTCATGCGTTGCATCAGGGTGCCGGCCAGGGCCAGCAGCACGCCAGCGGCGAACGCGGCGGCCACCCTGGGCGCGCGCCAGGGCAGCAGCGCATCGAAGGTCGCGCCGCTGCTGAAATACCAGCTGTCCGCTCCGCGCCCCCAGGTCAGAGCGACGTAGACGGACACCACCAGCACCGCAAGCAGTACCCAACGGGTCCGCTTGAGGGGAAGGGGGCGAACGTTGCCGGCGTTGGCGGGTGGATTGATGCGGGTCTCATGCAGACGGCTCAGCAGCACCAGCAGCAGCGGCGCGCCGAGAAAGGCGGTGAAGATGCCCGTGGGCATTTCGGCACCCAGCACGCGCGCCGAGGCCTGGACCAACTGGTCGGCGAGCACCAGCAGCAAGGCGCCGAACACCGGTGCCCAGATCAGACGCTGGCGCAATGTGCGGGCGCCGGCCAGTCGGGCCAGGGCCGGGCCGGCCAGGCCAAGGAAGCCGATCACGCCGACGCTGGCGATGGTGCTGGCGCTCAAGGCCACGGCCACGCTCAGGGCCAGCAGGCGCATGCGCCCAGGCGACAGGCCGAGGCTACCGGCCGTGGCGTCGTTAAGGCCAAGAACTTCCAACGGCCGAGCGAGCAGGGCGGCGAGCACGGCCACGGCCGCCAGACGAGGCGCCAGGTGATACACATCCTGCCAGCTGTTCTGGTTCAGCGAGCCTGATTGCCAGATGAACAGGTTGTTCAAGACCTCATGGTTGGCCAAGACCAGCAAGGTGCTCAACGTCGCGCAGTACAGGTTGATGATCAGCCCGGACAGGATCAGCGCCACCGGTGACATGCGCCGGCTCCAGGCCAGGCCCAGCACCGCCAGCATGCCCAGCCCGGCACCGATGAGGGCGACGCCTTCCTGGCCGCCGTCGAGCAAGCTCGGTGCATAGATCGCACAGGCGGCCAGGGCCAGGTGGGCACCTGAGGCAACCCCGAGTGTGGTCGGTTCGGCGATCGGATTGCGCAGCACTTGCTGGAAGATCACCCCGGCCAGCGCCAACGCGGCGCCGACCACGAGGCTGACGACCAGACGCGGCAGGTAGCTGTAGCGAACCAGCAGGGCTGAGAAGTCGTCGGGTATCGCCGAGCCGAATACGTGATCCCATGACCCGTGTGCAAGCAGTGAACTGGCCTGCTGCACGCTCAAGGCCAACGCGATCAGCAGCAGTCCAAGGGCCAGCCAGGCGGGCTGGCGACGCAGGCGTGAAGGGGAATCAAGCATGGTTGGCTTCCATGGCGAGCAACTGCTCGGTGATCGACAGGGCCAGGCGTTGCGCGGTCAGCAGGCCGCCGCTGGGGTAGAAGCGTGGCAGCGCCCGAATGCGGCCCTCGCGGATCATCGGCAGGGCGCGCCAGATGGGGCTGTTGTCCAGGCGGCGCTGCGCCGCGACCGCTTCGCGGGGGTTGGTGTAGTAGAGGAATGCGGCATCCGGGTGTTCCAGCAGCGTCTCGATGCCCACCGCCGGGCTGCCGCCCCAGGCGTTGGTACGCCCTTGGTAGGCGTTGCGCAGGCCCAGGCGATCGAGCACGGCCTGGTACATGCCCTTGGCGCCGAACAGCAGCAGGTGACGGCCATCCGGATTGAGGCGTGCGATGTACACCGGGCGGTCCTTGACCGGGGTGAGCCTGGCACGCAAGCTTTCGAGCAACTGGTCGGTCTGTTCCAGCAAGGCTTGCGCCTGGGCGCGACGGTCGACCAGAGCGCCGAGGTCGAGCAACACTTGCCCGGCATTGCGATAGGGTTGGGCGTTGGCCGCATAGATGTCGAAGGTGCGCAGCGGCGCGATGCGCTGCAGCAGGGTACCCTCGAGCTGCCAGGACGTGCCGATGATCAGGCCGGGTGCCAGGCGTTGCAGGTATTCCAGGTTGGGCTCGATACTCGGGCCCAGGTCGATGACATCGTCGGGCAGGGAGGGCTGGGCGACGAACTCGCGATAGAAACCGGCGTTGACCACGGCACGGGGCACAACGCCCAGGCCCAGCAGGCTTTCGGTGAGGGCGGGCTCGAAGCTGACGATATCGACTTTCGGCGCTGCTCGGGTTACGGCGGTTGGCACGACAGCGTCGGCAGCGCCGACCAGAGACGAACCGCACAGTGCGGCTGGCAGCAGCGCCAGGCCGGTCAGGGCTCGACGGCGGGTAAGGGACATTGCAGGCTGACTCCGAAGCAGAACGATCGCCTCCTGGCGAGAATGGGAGTCTATAGCAACTGCGTTTGCTTCCCAATACCCTGTAGGCATATGGACTTTATCGCGGTAAAGAATCAACCGCCGGCTTCGTTTACCTGTGTAACCCCAACTATCGACGGCGACAGGCGTGATGCCTGCGCCCGCCGACTCTCAAGGAGACCCCATGTCATTGTTCGGTATGCTGGTTCGCGCTTCGCGCACGCGGTTGGCCGTGGCCATCGGCGCGAGCCTGGTCTGCGGCCTGGCCAACGTGCTGCTGGTGGCGCTGATCAACCAGGCCCTGAACGCATCGCTGCAAGACCTCACCGGTTACGCGCTGCCTTTCGTGCTGGTGATCGCCCTGGTGATGGGCAGCCAGGTGCTGTCCCGGGCGCTGTTCGCCCACCTCAGCCAGCAGGGCCTGGCCACCTTGCGCTTGCACATCTCCCGGCATGTGGTCGCGGCGCCGCTGCGGGGGTTGGAAACGGCGGGGCGCGGGCGCATCCAGGCGGCCTTGGCCGACGACACCACCACCTTGTCGAACTTCTTCACCGGGTTTCCCATGCTGGTGACCAGCGCCGTGGTGGTGCTGGGTTGCCTGGGGTACCTGGCCTATCTGTCGTGGGCGATCTTTCTGGTCTCGGTGCTGGCCATCGGTCTCGGTTCGCTGGGTTATCACCTGTGCCATTCGCACATGCTTCAGTATTTTCGCAAGGCCGGCTCCAGCCAGGACGAACTCTTCGGTCATTTCGACGCCATGGTCTCGGGTGCCAAGGAGCTCAAGCTCAACCGCTCCAAGGCGCAGCGCTTTCTCGACGAGGTCTTGGTCAGTGCCGTCGAGCAGGTGCGCCACAACCGTGCCAAGGGCCTGATGCTGTTTGCCATCACTGGCGGCTGGGGACGTCTGCTGTTCCTGGTGCTGATCGGTGTGGTGCTGTTTCTGCGCCTATGGATTCCCTCCGACGCGGCGGTGATCACCGGCTACGTGATGGTGTTTCTGTACATGATGGGGCCGCTGGAAGGCGTGCTGCTGAACCTGCCGCAGATGAGTCAGGCGCGGGTCGCCAGTGCGCGTATCGAAGCGACCCTGGCGCAGTTGAAGGCTGAAACCCAGCGGCAGACCCCCGTGCCGTCGCCGGCGCCCAAAGGCGTGACCCTGGCGCTCGACGGCCTGACCCATGGTTACTTCAGCGAGCGCGAGGACGAAGTGTTCACTCTCGGCCCGGTGCAACTGACCCTCAAGCCCGGCGAAATCACCTTTCTGGTGGGTGGCAACGGCAGCGGCAAGACCACCCTGGCCAAGCTGATTGCCGGCCTGTATCGCCCGGAAAGCGGCGTGGTACGCGTCGATGGTCGAGCGGTCGGCGAGGATGAGTGGGACGACTATCGCCAGCTGTTCTCGGCGGTCTTCTCCGACTTTCACCTGTTCGACACCTTGCTCGAAGCGCCGGATGCCAGCGTGGATACCCAAGCCGGCGAGTGGCTGGCGAAGTTGCATCTGGATCACAAGGTCAGTGTCAGCAACGGTTCGTTCTCTACCCGTGAACTGTCCCAGGGGCAACGCAAGCGTCTGGCGCTGATCGTTGCCTGTCTGGAAGGCCGGCCCGTCATCGTGTTCGACGAGTGGGCGGCGGACCAGGACCCGGCATTCCGCGAGGTGTTCTACTGCGAGCTGCTGCCCGAGCTGCGTGCCCAGGGCAAGACGCTGCTGGTCATCTCCCACGACGACCGTTACTTCCATCTCGCCGATCAGTTGATCAAGCTCGAGCGCGGCCAGATCGTCCATCGCGAGGCGTCGACCCAGACGCAGTTGCAACCGGTGGTCTGACGAACCTCTCAAGCAGCTGGGGCGTAATTCGACCCAGCTGCTCAGGACAGGTTGCGATCCCTGTCCAGTTCGTCCGCAAATGATAATTTTTATCAATAACGCTTAATTCTGCACCGTTTTGTTTCGTCCTTATCAGCAGTGTTCCAGGCAAGGCCACTCCGGCTTGCCGACTGCTTTTAAGGAGATCGCGCAGTGTCCGTCCCACCCGATTGCATCCGCCTGTTCTGCTTCGCGTGTTCCGGGGCGAGCGCCATGCCGTTCGCCGCATGGCGTGCTGTTTTGCCGGCCTGGATCGACGTGCAGCCCGTCGAGCTGCCCGGTCATGGCCATCGCAGTGACGAGCCGTTGCAAGTGGACATGCCGAGCCTGGCCGCCACCCTGTCGGACGAGCTGGCGTCCTTGATCGATGGGCCTTACCTGATGCTCGGCCACAGCGTTGGCGGGGTGGTTGCCCTGGAAGTGGCCCACGCCCTGGTCGCTCGAGGCCTCGAAGCGCCCAGCGCCCTCATCACCGTTGCCAGCACCGCGCCCAGCCAGCGGGCTGGCAACCCGCAGGCGCAGCCCATGAGCGATGCCGAGCTGGTCGCCGAGCTGCAGCGCCTGGATGGCACGCCCCAGGCCGTGCTCGACGACCCCGAGTTGCTGGCCATGGTGTTGCCGGTGTTGCGCGCCGATTTCCTGCTGGGCGAGCGCCATCGGCCGTCTTGCCGCGAGCCGCTGCCGTGCGCGCTGCATGTGTTCGGTGGGCGCGACGACAGCATCGCGGTCGGCGCTCTGGCGGCCTGGGAAATGGAATGCACAGGGCCGTTCCGGATGGAAATGTGCGCCGGCGGGCATTTCTTCCTGCACCGCCAGCGTGCCGACTTTCTGCGCCGATTGGTGACCCTGGCCAAGGCCTATCGCCCCTCGCTTGCTTCTTCCTTCCTCGCGCGCGCCGGGCTGAGTCATGCCTGAGCGCGCTCCTCTGTATGCGGAGTCTTCCATGCTTGATTCACGCTTCGATGTCCGGCCTCTGCGACACGCCGATACCCCGTTGCCCCTGCTGATCGAGGCGCGCGAGCCGGGTCTCGATCTGGCCGCGTGCCTGCCTGATCTGCAGGCGCTGATCGATGAACAACTGCTCAAGGCCGGCGGTGTGCTGCTGCGTGGTTTCGAGGTGCAGAACGCCGAACGCTTTCGGCGCTTCGCCGTGGGTTTCGGGTCCGATCTGCTCACTTACGAATTCGGCTCCACGCCCCGCAGCAACGTGACCAGCGGGATCTACACCTCCACCGAATACCCGCCGCATCAGCACATCCCGCTGCATAACGAGCAGGCCTACACCCGCGACTGGCCGATGAAGATCTGGTTCTTCTGCCAGCAGGCCTCGCCGGTGGGCGGGGCGACGCCGATCGGTGACAGCCGGGCCATCTATCGGCGAGTGGGCGAACGGATTCGTCAGCGCTTCGCCAGCAAGGGGCTCATGTACACCCGCAACTACGGCAACGGCCTGGACGTGTCCTGGGAACAGGTGTTCAACACCCAGGACCGCAGCGTCGTGCATGCCTACTGCGAGGCCCACGGCATCGGCCTGGAATGGAAGGACGATGGCGGCCTGCGCACTCGGCAGGTCTGTCAGGCCGTGGCGACTCATCCGCGTACCGGTGACGCGGTGTGGTTCAACCAGGCGCACCTATTCCATGTGTCCAACCTGCCCGAGGAAGTGCGTGAAACCCTGCTCGACCTGGTCGAGGAAGAGGACTTGCCGCGTAACGTCTACTACGGCGACGGCAGCGCGCTGGAGGAAACCCTGCTCGAAGACATCCGCGGTGTGATGCAGCAGGAGCAGGTCGAGTTCGCCTGGCAGGACGACGACGTGCTGATGCTCGACAACATGCTCACCGCCCATGGCCGAGCGCCGTTTCAGGGGCCGCGCAAAGTGGTGGTGGCCATGGCCGAGCCCCACGGTGCCGACGTGTGTTGAGCCACCCCCGGATTTCCCGATTTTTTGCGATTGCAGGAGGACGCCCCATGGCCATCCCACACCAGCCTCAACCCCGATCCCTCATCGAGATGCTGGCCCAGCGCGCCGAACACCAGGGCGAGCAACTGGCGCTGCGCTTTCTCGGCGACGGCAGCGAAACCACCGAACTCTATACCTACGCTCAACTCGATGCCCGGGTCCGCCACCTGGCCGCCTGCCTGGGCCAGCACACGGTGAAGGGCGACCGAGTGCTGCTGCTGATGACCAACGGTCCGGACTACATCGTGGCGTTTTTCGCCTGCCTGTATGCCGAGCTGATCGCCGTGCCCGCCTATCCACCGGAACGCAATCGGCAGTTCCACACCGAACGCCTGCAAGGCATGGCCATGGATGCCGAGCCTTCGCTGATCCTGTGTGAGCAGGCAGCACTGGATGCATCGCTGGCGTTGCGCGATGGCCTGACCCTGGCAAGCGCGCCGGTGGTCGCCAGCGTCCAGGACCTGGAGGCGCAACCGACGCGAAGCTGGCAGCCGCGCGAGGTATTGGGCGAGGCCATCGCCATGCTCCAGTACACCTCCGGATCCACCTCCGAACCCAAGGGCGTCGAAGTCACCCACGCCAACCTGCTGGACAATCAGCGCCTGCTGCAGATGGGTTTCGGCAGCCGCCCGGGCGACGTGTTCGTCAGCTGGCTGCCGCTGTACCACGACATGGGCCTGATCGGCGGCATGCTGCAGCCGATCTACGCCGGCGTGCCGCTGGTGTTGCTGACCACCCAACACTTTCTTGCGCGCCCGGCACGCTGGCTGGAAGCGATCCACCGTTATGGCGGCACCCTGAGCGGCGGCCCGGATTTCGCTTTCCGCCTGTGTACCGAAAGCGTGCGCGACAGCCTCCTCGCCGAGCTGGACCTGAGCCGGTGGCGTGTGGCGTTCTGCGGCTCCGAGCCGGTACGTGCCGATACCCTGGCCGATTTCGTCGAGCGCTTCTCCGCGGCCGGTCTGGCCGCGACGACGCTGCATCCCTGTTACGGATTGGCCGAAGCGACCCTGATGGTCACCAGCAACATTCGCGGTGGCCCTTACTACACGCTGCACGTGGACCACGAAGAACTGGCCCAGGGTCGAGTGGTGCCCGACGCCGCTGGCATCGAAGTGGTCAGCAGTGGGGGCTTGCTGTTCGACGACCAGGTGCGCCTGATGGATCCGCATACGCTGGAGCCCGTCGCAGACCATACCGTCGGTGAAATCTGGGTGCGCGGCCCCAGCGTCGCTCGCGGTTACTGGCGCAACCCCGAGGCCACGGCGAAGACCTTCCTCGATCGGCCGGACGGACGCTGGCTGCGCACCGGCGACCTGGCGTTTCTCTACAACGGTGGCCTATTCATCACCTCTCGGGCCAAGGACGTGATCATCATTCGCGGCCAGAACCGCTACCCGCAGGACATCGAGAAAGCCGTGGAGCAGGGCGTCGACGCGGTGCGCAAAGGTCGCGTCGCGGCCTTCCCGGTGCAGGTCGACGGCCGCGAGTGCATCGGTATCGCGGCCGAGATCGGTCGCAGCACGCAGAAGAAATTCGACCCGCAGACGTTGATCGAGGCCATCGACCGCGTGGTCAGCGACACCCAGCAGGAACCGGCCAGCGTCATCGCCTTGCTGGAGCCGGCGGCCTTGCCCAAGACCACCAGCGGCAAGCTGCAACGCTCGGCGTGCCGTCAGCGCCTGGAAACCGGCGAGCTGGGTGCCTATCACGTCTACCACCGCCCGTTGACGGACACCTGCGCAAGCGGCTCGGGAGATGCGCCCCAGGGTCAGACCGAGCAGCGTCTGGCCGCCATCTGGTCCGAGGTGCTCGAAGCGGGCGAGATCAGCCGTGACGATGTCTTCCTCGCCAAGGGCGGTCATTCCCTGGCGGCGGTGCAGGTGGTCGCGCGGGTGCGCCGTGAGTTCAGCGTCGAGCTGCCGCTCGGTGCGCTGTTTGCCGCCAAGCCCCTTGCCCAGGTCGCAGCCATGGTGGACGCTGCGCCGCGCCTGGCGGCTGGGGTGCCACTGGAACGCCTGGATATCCGCGGTCCCCATGCCATGTCGCCAGTGCAGCGCAGCTTATGGCTGGCCCAGCAGTTGGGCGGCGAGCAGGGGCGTGCGGCGTACAACATGGTCGCGCAACTGCGGCTGTGCGGTGAGCTGCAACCCGACGCCCTGCACGGTGCCTTGAATGATCTGCTGCAGCATCAGGCCAGCCTGCGCAGCGCCTTCGTGCCAGGGCCCGACGGGGTGGCCCGCGTGCACTACGCCGACCACCTCGAATTGGCCTTGCCGCTGCTCGACCTGAGCGGGCTGCGCGATGCGGAACAGAGCACTGCCCTGGCCATGGCCGAAGCCGAAGCCGCCGGCCAACCCTTCGATCTGCAGCAGGCGCCGTTGCTGCGCGTCACCCTTGTGCGCCTGAACGATCGAGAGCACCGGCTGCTGCTGAGCCTGCATCACCTGATCGGCGATGGCTGGTCGTTCGGCGTACTGGTCCAGGCGCTGGGCGTCTTGTATCAGGCGCGCTTGACCGGTGGCGAAGCGGCGTTGCCGCCGCTGACCCTGCACTACAGCGATTACGCGGCATGGCAGAACGCCAAGGAAGGCAGCGTCGAGCGCCAGCGGGAATGGGATTTCTGGTCGGGGTACTTGAGTCGTGCCCCACAGCACCTGGCCTTGCCCACCGACCGTCCGCGTCCGACGACGCCGCAGAGCGACGGCGCCAGCGTGACCTTCCAACTGAGCGCCGAGCAGGTGGCCCGTGCCGAAGCACTCGGCCAGGCCCACGGTGCCAGCCTGTTCATGGTCCTGCGTGCTGCCTTCGACTGGTTGCTGCATCGCGTCACGGGGCAAAACGATCTGGTCTACGGCACCGACATCGCCGGTCGGCCCAGGGCGGAGCTCGAAAAGCTCATTGGCTTTTTCGTCAACATCGTCCCATTGCGCGCTCGGGTCGATGCGCAGCAGCCGTTCAGTCAGTGGCTGGCTCAGGTCAGGGAGGATTCCCTGGCGGTCTTCGAACAGGCAGATCTGCCCTTCGAACAGATCGTGGAGGCCAGCGGCGTACCTCGCGAGCGTCAGCGTAACCCGCTGGTACAGGCGCTGTTCGTGCTGCACAGCATGCCCAATGGCCAGTTCGCCGTGCCGGGGTTGAGCGCGCAACTGCTGGCCGCGCCGGCGCAGACCTCGAAGTTCGACATGGCCCTGTTCCTCACCCCCAATGCCCAAGGGCTGAACGGGGAGTGGGTGTTCGCCACGGCGATCCTGGACAAGGCGCGGGTGCGCGCCTGGGTCGCGGCCTGGATCGACCTGCTCGAGCAGGTTCTCGACGCACCTGAGCAGCCCCTGTCTGGGCTGTCCTTGGGTGCCTTGCAGCCTGCGCCCGTCGCGCCGGCCAGCGGTCGCTCGCGGTTGGAAGCCAAGCGCGACAAGCTCAAGTCGTTCACCCGCCAGGCCACGCCGTCTGCGGCCACGCCGGCGGTACGCTGCACACCGCTGACGGCCGACAGCGAATTCCCGCTGGTGATCGAGCCGGTCAGCACCGATCTCGATCCCTGTGCCTGGGCCAGTCAGCATCGGGAGTTCATCGAAACCCACCTGCGCCGTCATGCCGGTTTGCTGTTTCGAGGCTTCGGGTTGCACACCGCCCAGGACTTCGAGGCGTTCGCCGAGGCCATCCAGCCGGGTCTGTATGGCGCCTACGGCGACTTGCCGAAGAAGGAGGGCGGGCGCAACACCTACCGCTCCACGCCTTACCCCGAGCGGCAGATGATCCTCTTTCACAACGAAAGCGCCCACCTGCGCCGCTGGCCGCGCAAGCAGTGGTTCTTCTGCGAGCTGCCATCGCCCGTGGGCGGCGCGACCCCCATCGTCGACTGCCGCGCCATGTACCGCGCCTTGCCGACTGAGCTGGCCGAGACCTTCGAGCGCAAGGGCCTGCTGTACGTGCGCACCTTTACCCCCGGTTTCGATGTGGATTGGCGCGACTTCTACAAGACCGACGACCGCGCCGTGGTTGAGGCCGCCTGCCGCGAGCAGGACGTGGCGTTCGAGTGGCTGGCCAACGGCGGCCTGCAGACCCGTACGCCGTGCCCGGCGGTGATCCGCCATCCGTTCACCGGGGAGAAGTCGTTCTTCAACCAGGTCCAGTTGCACCACGACTACTGCCTGCAAGCCGACGTGCGCCGTGACCTGTTGGGCATCGTCGGCGCCGAGCACATGCCCCGCCAGGTGTACTTCGGCGACGGCACGCCCATCGACGACGGGATCATGGAGCAACTGGGCCAGCTCTACGAAGCCTGCGCGGTGCGTTTCCAGTGGCAGCGCGGCGACGTGGCGATGCTCGACAACATGCTCGTGGCTCACGCCCGCGACCCCTTCGAAGGTCCGCGGCGAATCGTCGTGGCCATGGGCGAGATGACCGACCGCAGCGTGTTCGATGGCGCTGCCGCAGACACCGACGAGCGCTCGGGCCAGATGGCCGGCCTCTCTGTTCAAGGATATTAGCAATGACCGACCTGAGCCTTGATTCAAGCGCGCTGCACACCTTTGCCCTGAGCCCCGAACAGCAGGCGTGCCTGCTGGGCCGCGATCCGTCACGCCCTGACGCGGGCAGCCATCGCTTGCGCATCGCCGTGAACGCCTCGAAGGGGTCAGCCACCTTTGCAGCCGCGTTGCAACGCTATGCGGCTGGTCAGCCCGTTCTCGGAACGCGCTGGCTGCAGGTGCCCGGCTTCCTCGGCTGGCGCCAGACCTGTCCCAACCAGGGCGATGCGGTGCGTTGGGTGGAACTGGACGCCACCGCGCCCGCATTGACGCTGGAGGAAGGGGAGGTGCTGGCGGTCAGCTGGCGAGCCCTGTCCCAGGACCGTTGCGAGGTGGAATTCGTGGCGGCTGCGCTGGCCCTCGATCCGCCCAGCCTGGAGCGGCTGGCCGCCGATGTGCTGGCGGGGGTGGAGGGCCGCACGCCGGTCTCCAGCGATGTGGACTATGAGCAGTATGTGCAGTGGCGCCAGGACATGGCCGCCGACGAAGACGCCGCCCAGGGTCGGGCCTATTGGCAGCATGCCGAGGTCGACCCTGCTCGCGGCACTGCGCTGCACCTGGGTGTGCGTGGGAGCTCGGCGACACTGCAGGCATCACGCCTGGACGCGCAGCTTGCCGTACACCTGTCGACCCTGGGCGCCGCCCAGGCCGTGGCGGAGGCCTTGGGGCAACCGCTGGACTTCGTTCTGCAAGGGCTGTGGTGGGTGCTGTTGGGACGTTTGAGCGGGCAGCAGGCGTTCGTCGGTGGCTGGCTGCACGATTGCCGCAGCGACTACGATCACTTTGAAGACACCCTGGGGGTTTTCGAAAAAGTTCTGCCGCTGCGCGTCGAACTCGACCCTGCTGTGCTCTTCGCCCAATGGTCGCAACAGGCCGAAGGTCGTCTGGCCGATCATCTCGGCTGGCAGGAATACTGCCCGATCCAGTCACCCACGAGCACCGCGCCACTGCGGGCCGGGTTCGTCTTCGAGCACGCGCGCCTTGCGCCCGAGCAGGTGCTGGCGTACCCGAGCCGTCCGGCGTTCGAACTGCTGCTGCGCGCACGCGTCTGGGGCGGCACCCTGCACCTGGCCATCGAGGCCAGCGGGGCTGCGTACAGCGTCGCCAGCCTGGAGGGGCTGCTGGAACAACTGCGCACCTTGCTGCACACCCTGCCGGTCGATGGCGCCGTGGCCCTGGCCGATCTCGATCCGGTGGGCACGACTGAGCGCCAACGCCTGTTGGCCCTGGCCCCCAACGAGACGGCAGCGGCGGGCGAGTGGCTGCCCCAGCGGCTCGCTCGGCATGCACGGCAGACCCCGCGGGCCATCGCCCTCAGTGATGGCCAACAGTCCCTCGATTACGCCGCGCTGCACCAGGCCGTGACTCACCGGGCCGGCTGGTTGCAGGGGCAGGGGGTCGGCGTCGGCCAGTGCGTGGCCATCGAAAGCGAGCGCTCGCTGCAAGCCGTGCTGCATATTTTCGCCGTCCTCAGCGTCGGCGCGTACTACCTGCCGCTGGAACCCAGCTGGCCCGCCGAGCGCCGCCGCGACCTGCTGAACCGTGCAGCGCCGGCGCTGGTGCTGTGTGATCCTGGGTCGAGCAGCGCTCAAGGACCGTGGCCGAGCGCCAGCCTGGTGCAGGCGGGCAGTAAAGAACCGCTGCCGTTTCAGCCGCCGCAGCTCACCGATCAGCACCTTGCGTATCTGCTGTTCACTTCCGGCTCGACCGGGGCGCCGAAGGGTGTGCTCGTCGAACACGGTGCGCTGCGCAACTATGCCCAGGCGGCCAGTGAAGCGTTGGGCCTGGCGCCTGGCATGCGTCTGGCGCTGACCAGCCCGTTAAGCGTCGACCTTGGCCATACCTTGCTGTTCGGTGCAATGCAGGTGGGCGCCGAGCTGGTCATCGCCACTGAGGCGGATCTTGCCGAGGGTGCCGCTTTCGGCCGCTTTTTGGCCCGAGAGCGTCCGGATGTGGCGAAGTTCGTGCCGTCGCACTTCGCCGCGCTGCTGGACAACGGCTTGGCACCTCTGCCCGGCACGCTGATTTTCGGCGGTGAAGCCACGCCGCGCAGGCTGGTCGATCAACTGCACGAGCAAGCGCCGTCGTTGCGCCTGTTCAACCACTATGGTCCAACCGAAACCACCGTCGGTGTGCTCTTCCACCCGGTGCGCGCGGACGTGCCGGACCACGATGAGCGGGTCCCGCTGAGTCGCGTGCTCGCGGGCAACCGGGTCTATCTGCTCGACGAGCGCCTGCGCCTGGTGCCCACCGGTGCCCTGGGCGAGCTGTACATCGGTGGTGCGCAGTTGTGCCGTGGCTATCTGGACCAGGTCGATGACGACCGTTTCATCGACGATCCCTTCCGCCCAGGTCAGCGCCTGTATCGCTCCGGGGATCTGGGTCGCTACCGCGCCGAAGGTGGCCTGCAACTGGTGGGACGCCGGGATGATCAGGTCAAGTTGCGCGGCCAGCGCATCGAGCTCGGCGAAATCGAGGCGGCGCTGTTGACCCTGCCCGGCGTCGAGCAAGCCGTTGCGCGACTGTGGGCACCCAGTGAAGGCATGGCCAGCCTGATCGCCTACGTCGTGCTTGCCCAGGGCCAGGCCGATGACGCCCTGCAGCCGCTACTGGCGGCACTGGCCGAGCGCCTGCCCGAGGCGCTGTGCCCGACGCGTCTGCTCGCGGTGCCCAGCCTGCCGCGTCTGGCCAACGGCAAGATCGATCGTCATGCCTTGCCCGATCCCGGCCAGCCGCTGCGTCGGACGCCGGCGCGGGCGCCGCAGAACGCGTTGCAAGCCTGCCTGCGCGATGCCATGGCCGACCTGCTGGGCTGTGCACCTGCGACGCTGGGTGTGGACGACGATTTCTTCGAGGCCGGCGGCCACTCGCTGCTGGTGATCAAGCTGGTCGCGCGCCTGCGCACCCTGTTCAAGCTCGAGGTGCCACCGGGCCTGGTGTTCGACCACCCCGATGCCGCCCGCCTGGCCGCCGCCCTTGGTGAACTCGCCGATCCGGCGCGCCTCGAGAAGATCGCCCGTCTGCGCCGAGAGCTGGACAGCCTGAGCGACGAAGAGCGCGCCAACCTGCGCGCCCAGGCCCTGGCCGCCAAAGGGTTGGCCGCCCACTGACACCGGGCCGGCCCCGGTCGGCCCCCTCTTTTGCGAACTGGATTGACCATGACCGATATCGACCGCGACGAGTTGCTTGCCCTGTTACTGGATGACGAAGGACTGGACGATGCAGCGCCAGCCACACCCAGCGGGCCGGTCCGCCGCACCGAAGATGGACCGGCGCCGCTGTCGTTCGCCCAGCGCCGTTTGTGGTTTCTTCAACAATATGACGTACACAGCCCGGCCTATAACTCGGCTCGTGCATTGCAGATTCAAGGCCAGCCGGATGTCCAGGCCTTGCAGGCCGCCCTGCGCCGACTGATCGAGCGCCATGCCAGCCTGCGCACGCGTTTCGTGCAGGTCGATGGGCAACCTCTGCAGGTCATCGATCCCGAGGTGGAATTTCATCTGGAATGCGTCGACCTGCCTGACGACACAGAGCTGCAAGCCGCCCTGCGCCAACGCGTCGCCGTACCCTTCGACCTGGGGCAGGCACCTCTGCTGCGCGCCAGTCTGCTGCGCTACCCCGGCGGTGCCGTGTTGCTGTTGTGCCTGCATCACATCGTTGCAGACGCCTGGTCGAACCCGCTGCTGATTGCCGACCTCGGCCAGGCCTATGCCGCTGCCCTGCAAGGCCACGACCGCGCCTTGCCGACACTGCCACTGGAGTACGCCGACTATGCGACCTGGCAGCGCGAGTACGTGGCCGGCCAGGCCGGCCGCCAGGCACAGGCCTACTGGCGTGATTATCTGGGCCAGGACGTGCCTGTACTCGAACTTCCCAGCGACCGACCGCGTCGCGCCGAACCGCGCCTGGAAGCGGCACGTCATGACCTTCGCCTGCCAGCCAGTTCGGCCCATGCACTGCGTGAATTCTGCCGATTGCAGCAGTGCTCGCCCTTCGTGGTGTTGCTGGGCGCCTGGCAGGTGCTGCTGGCGCGCTACAGCGGCCAGCGCGACTTTGCCGTCGGTGTGCCCAATGCTGCGCGCAGTCATGCCCAGGTGCAGAACATCGTCGGTTTCTTCGTCAACACCCAGGTGTACCGCGCACGGCTGGAGCCTGCGCTGACCACACGCGTACTGTGCCGCCGTTTGCGCGAGCAAAGCCGTATCGCGCTGGAGCAGTCGGATTTTCCCTTCGAGTGCGTCATGGACGGCCTGAACCTGAGCCGCGATCTCCACCACACGGCGCTGTTCCAGGTACTGTTCAACTTTCGCCATTCGCGGGACGCCCAGGCCCTGCATCTGCCCGGATTGCAGGTGCAGGTGCTGGACGTGGAACTGGAGAGTGCGCGTTTCGACCTTACCCTCGATGTCATTGCCAACCCTGACGGCATCGATTGCCGGCTGGAGTACGTCACTGCGCTTTATGACGCCGCGACCATCGCGCGCATGGGTGGGCACCTTGCCCAGCTCGTGCAGGGCATGGTCGCCGCGCCCGATCGGTCGGTGTTCAGCCTGCCGCTGATGGATGTTGCCGAGCTGTACCAATTGAGCGCCTGGAACGCGACCGACAGTGGCTACCCGCAGTATCCGAGCCTGCCTGCGCTGATCGCCGAACAGGTGCGTGCGACGCCCGATGCGTTGGCGTTGGTCCATGGCGATACGCGTTTGAGCTATGCCGAGCTGGATGCCCGCGCTAATCAGCTTGCCCATTGGCTGCATGGGCAGGGCGTTGGTCCGGATGTGCCGGTTGCCGTCTGTGCCGAGCGCTCGGTGGAATTGGTGGTGGCGTTGCTGGGCGTGATCAAGGCGGGCGGCGCGTATCTGCCGCTGGACCCGGAGCATCCGCGGGAGCGGCTGCAGGGCATGCTCGAGGACAGTGGCAGTCCGTTGTTGCTGACTCAGAGTGAGTTGGTAGAAAAATGGACGGGCGAGGTGGGTGTTTCCGTTTATGCACTGGAAGATCTGCCCCTGGGCAGCTTGCCAATGAGTGCGCCGGACGTTCTTATCAGTCCGGAAAACCTCGTCTACTGCCTCTACACCTCGGGCTCCACCGGCAAGCCCAAGGCCGTCGGCAATCGCCACGCCGGTCTGCTCAACCGCCTGCAGTGGATGCAGGCCGAATACGGGCTGACCTCCCATGATCGAGTGCTGCAAAAGACCCCGTACACCTTCGACGTATCGGTATGGGAATTCTTCTGGCCGCTGCTCAGCGGCGCCGCGCTGGTCATGGCACCGCCCGGTGCGCACCGCGATCCGCAAGCGTTGCGCGAGTTGATCGTCGAGCACGGCATCACTACGCTGCACTTCGTGCCGTCGATGCTGCAGGCGTTCGTGTCGGCGGGTGAGTTGCCGGCTTGCACATCGCTCGAACGCATCATCTGCAGCGGCGAAGCCTTGCCGGCCGAGCTGCAGCGCCAGGTGCTGGCGCAGACGTCCAGCGAACTGCACAACCTGTACGGCCCGACCGAGGCGGCCATCGACGTCACGGCCTGGGCCTGCCGCGAGGACGGTCGCAGCGTGTCGATCGGCCGTCCCATCGCCAATACGCAGATCCACATCCTCGATGCCGATCTCAATCCGGTACCCGTGGGTGTGGCCGGTGAGTTGTACATCGCTGGGATCAACCTGGCGCGCGGCTACCTGAGTCGCCCCGCGCTGACCGCCGAGCGCTTCGTCGCCAACCCCTACGGCACGCCCGGCTCGCGCATGTACCGCAGCGGTGATCTGGCGCGCTGGCGTACCGACGGTGCCATCGACTACCTCGGTCGTCTTGATCATCAGGTGAAATTGCGCGGCCTGCGCATCGAGCTGGGCGAGATCGAAGCGGTGCTGCTGGCTCACCCGAACGTACAGGAAAGCGTGGTCATCGCCCGTGACGAGAGACTCATCGGTTACTGGGTAGGCGGCGACACCGATGAAGCCGAACTCAAGACCCATCTAGGTCAGCACGTACCCGACTACATGGTGCCATGGCGCCTCGTACAGCTCGAAGCCATGCCGCTGTCGGCCAACGGCAAGCTCGATCGCAAGCAATTGCCAGCGCCCGAAGGGCAGGTCGCCGTCGAGGCCTACGTCGCACCGCGCAGCGAGGTGGAACGGGCCTTGGCGTCGATCTGGGCCGACGTGTTGGGCGTCGAAGAAGTGGGTGTCGTCGACAACTTCTTCGAACTGGGCGGCGACTCCATTCTGTCGTTGCAGGTGATCAGCCGGGCGCGTCAGGCCGGGTGGCAACTCAAGCCACGCGATGTGTTCGAGCATCAACACATCGCTGCCTTGGCAGCCGTCGCGGTGGCCTTGGACCACGCCCGTGTCGATACCAACCCGGTACAGGGCGAGGCGCCGATCACACCGATTCAGGCGCATTTTTTCGCCCAGGCGGTGCCCGTCCCCGGCCACTGGAATCAGGCGTTGCTGCTGCGGCCGCTGCAAACACTTCAGCCACAGGCGCTGGATCGGGCGCTGACGGCGTTGTACGTCCATCACGATGCTCTGCGCCTGCACTTTCACCGAGTCGAAGGCCGCTGGCGCGCACACCACGGGCAAGCTACGGCCTCGCTGCTGCAGTGCCAGAGCCTGGGCGACGCCGGCTCCGAGGCGATCACCGCGCTGTCTGAAACCGCCCAGCGTGGCTTCGATCTGGGCCAGGGTCCGCTGTTCAAGGCCGTGCTCATGGAACTGGGCGACGGCAGCCAGCGGCTGTTGCTGGTCGCCCATCACCTGGTGGTGGATGGGGTGTCCTGGCGCATCCTGCTGGAAGATCTGGCGCGGCTGCACACTCAGGCGCTGGCGGGTTTACCGCTTGAACTGGCTTCGCGCACGAGCAGCTTCAAGGCGTGGGGCGAGTACCTCGTCAATAAAGCGCGACTGGGGGTAAGCGAGGCCGAGCGCGACTACTGGCACACCTATGCGCAGACCCCGGCCGCTTCGCTGAACGTGCAGCATCCGCAGGGCAGTCGTGCCTTGGCTGACACCGCTCAGGTGCGCCTGCAACTCGATGCGGCGCGCACCCAGGCGCTGCTCGGCGCTGCTAATGGTGCTTATCACACGCGCATCAACGAGCTGCTGTTGACCTCGCTGGCGCAGACGCTGTGCCACTGGAGTGGCCAGTCGGCGGTGGACATCCTCCTGGAAGGTCACGGCCGCACACCCGACGCTGATGCGGATATGGACCTGAGCCGTAGCGTGGGTTGGTTCACCGCCCTGTACCCGCTGCAACTCACGCCTGGCAGTGACACCCCGGAGCAAGCCATCAAGGCGATCAAGGAACAGCTGCGTGCGGTGCCGGGCGAGGGGCTGGGTTATGGCGTACTGCGCTACCTCGACCAGAGCCAGCTCGCAGAGCAGCTGGCGGCCCGGACGGCCCCGCAGGTCACCTTCAACTACCTCGGCCAGTTCGACCCGGGTCGTTCGGCCGGTGGCCTGTTCGCCTGGGCCGATGAGCCCCTGGGTGCTTCCCTGGACCCCAGCGCCGGGGCCGACAGCGAATGGGTGGTGACCGGCCAGGTGCGTGACGGCTGCCTGCACGTGAGCTGGCGCTACGGCGTCGAGCGTTTCGATACGGTCGTGGTGCAAGCCTTGGCGCAACGGTATCTAGCGACATTGGCCGGGCTGATCGACCATTGCCTGAGCCCTGGGGCCGCGGGCGTCACGCCGGCGGACTTTCCCCTGGCGCAGCTGACTCAGGCGCAACTGGACGCCCTGCCGGTCGCCGCGACCGACCTTGAGGACCTGTACCCCTTGTCGCCGCTGCAGCAGGGTTTGCTCTTTCATGCCCTGCAAGGCGGCACCCACAGCACCTACGTCAATCAGGTCAGCGTGCCGCTGAGCGACGTGGACGGCCTGCGCTTTGCGGAGGCCTGGGAGCGTGTCACCCGCGAGCACGCGATCCTGCGCGCCGGTTTCGTCTGGGACGGCGATCTGCCGCAACCGTTGCAATGGATTCATCGCCAGTTGCCTTCGCCGGTGCAGCACCTGGACTGGCGCGCACGCCCTGCGCAGCAGGTGCGCCTGGACCTGGCCGAACTGGCCGACGCCCAGCGCGACCAGGGCTTCGACCTGCGTCAACCACCGTTGCAGCGGCTCTTGCTGGTGCGCCTGGGCGAACGAGATTACCAACTGATCTGGACCCGCCATCACATCCTTCTCGACGGCTGGGCCACCGCGCGAATGCTCGAAGAAGTGCTCTTGCATTATCGCGGCGAGTCGCCGCTGCCGAGCGCGAGCGCCTATCGCGATTATCTGGCCTGGCTGGCACGTCAGGATGGGCAGGCGAGCGAGGCGTTCTGGACCGACCAGCTGCGTCACCTGGATGCGCCGACGCGATTGGCCGACGCCTTGCCGGCAGTGCCCGAGCAGGCGGGGCACGGCGATCTGCGCCTGCACGTGGACGAGACGACCACCGCGGCACTGGCGGCGTTCGCCCGACGTGAGCGGGTGACCCTCAACACGTTGGTGCAGGGTGCCTGGAGCCTGCTTTTGCAGCGCTACACCGGGCAACGCAGCGTGGCCTTTGGCGCCACCGTGGCCGGCCGCCCAGCCGCGCTGGCCGATGCCGAGCGCATGCTCGGGCTGTTCATCAACACCTTGCCGGTCATTCAGGCGCCCGGCCCGCAGCGTTTGTTAAGCGAGTGGCTGCGCGAGCTGCAATCGCTCAACCTGACACTTCGCGAGCACGAACACACGCCTCTGTTCGATATCCAGCGCTGGGCCGGGCAGGGTGGCCAAGCGCTGTTCGACAGCGTGCTGGTGTTCGAAAACTATCCGGTGGACAGCGCCTTGCGCAGCGGCAGTGGCGTGCGGTTCGGCCAGGTCATTTCGCGGGAGACCACCCATTACCCGCTGACCGTGGTGATCCATGCCGGCGATACCCTGAACGTGCAACTGAGCTATCTGCTGAGCGCTTTTGCGGCGGACAGCGTGGCTCGGATCGGCGAGCATTTGCGCATTCTGTTGCTGGCGATGGCAGCCCCGGCGCTGGACACTGCTTCGCTACGCCTGGGCGAGCTGCGTCTGCTCGATGCGGTGCAGCAACGGCAATTGTCGGACTGGAACGCTACGGATGTCCGGTATCCGTCTTATCCAAGCCTGCCCGCGCTGCTTGCCGAACAGGTGCGCGTTACACCCGATGCGCTGGCGTTGGTCCATGGCGACACGCGTTTGAGCTATGCCGAACTCGATGCCCGCGCCAATCAGCTTGCCCACTGGCTGCAAGGGCAGGGTGTTGGTCCGGATGTACCGGTTGCGGTGTGTGCGGAGCGCTCGGTGGAGTTGGTGGTGGCGTTGCTGGGTGTGATCAAGGCCGGCGGTGCGTACTTGCCGCTGGACCCGGAGCATCCGCGGGAGCGGCTGCAGGGCATGCTCGAGGACAGTGGCAGTCCGTTGCTGCTGACTCAGAATCACCTGATGGAAAAATGGCCGGGCGAGGCGGATGTCCCTGTTTATGCGCTCGAAGATCTGCCCCTGGGCGGTTTGCCGATGAGCGCGCCGAACGTTCTTATCAGCCCTGAAAACCTCGTCTACTGCCTGTATACCTCAGGCTCCACCGGCAAGCCGAAAGCCGTTGGCAATCGACACGCCGGGCTGCTCAACCGACTGCAATGGATGCAGGCTGAATACGGTCTTATCGCCCATGACCGGGTGCTGCAGAAAACCCCGTACACCTTTGATGTGTCGGTATGGGAGTTCTTCTGGCCGTTGCTCAGCGGCGCCGCATTGGTCATGGCGCCGCCCGGTGCACACCGCGATCCGCAAGCACTGCGCGAGCTGATCGTAGAGCACGGCATCACCACGCTGCACTTCGTACCGTCGATGCTGCAGGCGTTCGTGTCGGCAGGCGAGTTGCCAGCCTGCACCTCGCTCAAGCGCATCATCTGCAGCGGCGAAGCCCTGCCGGCCGAGTTGCAGCGCCAGGTGCTGGCGCAGACGTCCAGCGAACTGCATAACCTGTACGGCCCCACCGAAGCGGCCATCGACGTCACCGCCTGGGCCTGCCGCGAAGACGGCAGTAGCGTGCCCATCGGCCGTCCCATCGCCAACGCGCAGATCCACATCCTCGATGCCGATCTCAATCCGGTGCCGGTCGGGGTGGCGGGCGAGTTGTACATCGCCGGCGTCAACCTGGCGCGCGGCTACCTGGGTCGCCCCGCACTGACCGCCGAACGCTTCGTCGCCAACCCCTACGGCGAGCCCGGCTCGCGCCTGTACCGCAGCGGCGACCTGGCGCGCTGGCGCGAGGACGGCGCCATCGACTACCTCGGTCGCCTCGATCACCAGGTCAAATTGCGCGGCCTGCGTATAGAACTGGGTGAGATCGAAGCGGTGCTGCTGGCCCACGCTGCGGTGCGTGAATGCGTGGTGGTTGCCGCAGACAACCAACTGCTGGGCTACTGGGTCGGCGACGCCGTCGATGAGGCCGCGCTTAAATTTCACCTCGGCCAGCACGTTCCTGAGTACATGGTGCCGTGGCGACTGCTGCAACTCGAAGCCATGCCGCTGTCGACCAACGGCAAGCTGGATCGCAAGCGCCTTCCGCAGATCGAGGTTCAGGCCGTCAAAGGGCATGTCGAACCGCGCACTGACGCCGAACGCGACCTGGCAAGGATCTGGTCCGAAGTGTTGGGCGTGGCGCGGGTCGGGGTGACGGATGACTTTTTCGAGTTGGGCGGGCATTCGCTGCTCGCGACCCGTCTGGCTTCGCAGATCCGCCACCAATTGGGCGTACAGATTCATCTCGGCGCGGTGTTCGATACGCCCACCGTCGAGGCGCTCGCTCGGCACCTGGAGCACATTCCGGCGCACGCCCCCGAAGAGGAGGTGGACGCCATGACCCAATTGCTGAACGAACTGGAGCGCATCGAATGAACGACCTGAGCCAACCCCACGGCCCGAGCCTGCGCGACGATCCGTTGCGCCCGTTGGCGGAACGGTTCAACGCGCTTCCAGCGCCAAAGCAGCGGATATTTCTGCAACAACTGCGCGCAAAAGGCATCGACGCCCGTCGCTTGCCGATCGTCCCGGCACCTCCCGAGGCGCAATCGCCGTTGTCCTACAGTCAGAAGCGGCTATGGCTGCTCTGGCAGTTGGAGCCGACCGCCAGCGCCTATCACATCACCGGTGGCCTGCAACTGTCTGGCGAGCTGAACGAGGCCGCTTTGCAGGCGGCGATTGCCGACATCGTGGCCCGACACGCGGTGCTGCGCAGCGACTTCCCCACTCAGGACGGCGAACCGGTGGTGCGCGTGCACGACGTCGATGCCTGCACCGTGACGCTGAGCCGCGAAGACCTCAGCGACGTATCGGTGTCGGCCCGCGATGCAGCGTTGGCGCGTTTGGCGCAAGAGCAGGCCACACGACCGTTCGACCTGACCCAAGGCCCCTTGCTGCGTTTGTGCCTGGTGCGTTGCGAGGCCGAGCGGCATGCCTTGCTGGTCACCTTGCACCACATCGTTGCCGATGGCGTCTCGGTCGAACTCTTCGTCGAGGAATTGGCGAGCGGCTACGCCCGCCGTCTGCGGGGCGATGCCGATGCCTTGCCCAGCTTCGAGATTCAGTACAGCGACTACGCCCGTTGGCAGCGCCTGTGGCTGGAAGCGGGTGAGGGCGAGCAGCAACTGGCGTACTGGTGCGAGCGCCTGGGCACCGAGGAACCGGTGCTGGAGTTGCCGGTGGATCATCTGCGGCCCGGCTTGCCCAGCTACCGCGGCGCCCGGGTCGGCAAAGCCTTGCCCGACGCCCTCAGCCAGCGCCTGCGCCAGTTCGCCCGTGCTCAGCACGCCACGCCGTTCATGGTCCTGCTGGCGGCTTACGGGGTGTGGCTCGGCCGGCTGTGTGGTCAGTCGCAGTTGCGTATCGGCATTCCGGTGGCCAATCGCACGTCCCCAGCCACCCAGGGTTTGATGGGCTGCTTCGTCAATACTCAGGTCTGGCCGCTGCAGGTGTCGCGGCAAGCATCTTTCGTCGACCAGCTCAAGGCCGTGCGTGAACAGGCGTTGCAGGCTCAGGCTCACCAGGACGTGCCCTTCGAGCATCTGGTCGAGGCGCTGCAACCGGCGCGCAGCCTGGGCCGCAACCCTTTGTTCCAGGTGCTGTTCAACCACTTGCAACGTGGCGACCGTGAGGTGGAGGCGGGCGGCCTGGTGTTCGAGCGTCTGGAGCAGACGGCCCAGACCGCGCAGCTGGACCTGGCCCTGACCACCGAAGAAAACCCTCAAGGTCAGATCACGGCGACCTTCAGCTACGCCACCGACCTGCTCGAGGCGGCCACCGTGCAGGCGTGGCACGCGCACTTCGTGCACCTGCTCGAACAGGTGCTGGAACAGCCCGAGCGCGCGCTGCATGAACTGGCGCCGCTGACACCGGCCGAGCAGGCGCAGTTGAGCACCTGGAACGCCACTCAGGAAGACTATCCGTCCTACGCGAGCCTGCCAGCGCTGATCGCTGAACAGGTGCGCGCTACACCCGATGCGCTGGCGTTGGTCCATGGCGACACACGTTTGAGCTATGCCGAGCTGGATGCCCGCGCCAATCAACTGGCCCACTGGCTGCAAGGACAGGGTGTCGGGCCCGATGTGCCCGTTGCGGTGTGTGCCGAGCGTTCGGTGGAATTGGTGGTGGCGTTGCTGGGTATGATCAAGGCGGGCGGCGCGTATCTGCCGCTGGACCCGGAGCATCCGCGGGAGCGGCTGCAGGGCATGCTCGAAGACAGTGGCAGCCCGTTGTTGCTGACTCAGAGTCACCTGATGGAAAAATGGCCGGGCGCGGCGGATGTTCCTGTTTATGCGCTCGAAGATCTGCCCCTGAGCGGTTTGCCGATGAGCGCGCCGGACGTCGTCACCGGCCCGGAAAACCTCGTCTACTGCCTGTACACCTCGGGCTCCACCGGCAAGCCCAAGGCCGTCGGCAATCGACATCTGGGTCTTCTCAACCGACTGCAATGGATGCAGGCTGAATACGGTCTTACGACCCGTGACCGGGTGCTGCAGAAAACCCCGTACACATTCGACGTATCGGTATGGGAATTCTTCTGGCCGTTGCTCAGCGGCGCCGCATTGGTCATGGCACCGCCCGGTGCACACCGCGATCCGCAAGCGTTGCGCGAGCTGATCGTTGAGCACGGCATCACCACGCTCCACTTCGTGCCGTCGATGCTGCAAGCATTCGTGTCAGCGGGCGAGTTGCCGGCCTGCACTTCTCTCAAACGCATTATCTGCAGCGGCGAGGCCCTACCGGCCGAGTTGCAGCGCCAGGTGCTGGCGCAGACGTCCAGCGAACTGCACAACCTGTACGGCCCCACCGAAGCGGCTATCGACGTCACGGCCTGGGCCTGCCGCGAGGACGGTCGCAGCGTGTCGATCGGCCGTCCCATCGCCAATACGCAGATCCACATCCTCGATGCCGATCTCAATCCGGTACCCGTGGGTGTGGCCGGTGAGTTGTACATCGCTGGGATCAACCTGGCGCGCGGCTACCTGAGTCGCCCCGCGCTGACCGCCGAGCGCTTCGTCGCCAACCCCTACGGCACGCCCGGCTCGCGCATGTACCGCAGCGGTGATCTGGCGCGCTGGCGTACCGACGGTGCCATCGACTACCTCGGTCGTCTTGATCACCAGGTCAAATTGCGCGGCCTCCGTATCGAGCTGGGCGAGATCGAAGCGGTGCTGCTGGCTCACCCGAACGTACAGGAAAGTGTGGTCATCGCCCGTGACGACAGACTGATCGGCTACTGGGTGGGGGACGCGATCGACGAAGCCGAACTCAAGACCCATCTTGGCCAGCACGTGCCCGAATACATGGTGCCGTGGCGCCTCGTACAGCTCCAAGCGATGCCGCTGTCGGCCAACGGCAAGCTCGATCGCAAGCAATTGCCAGCGCCCGAAGGGCAGGTCGCCGTCGAGGCCTACATCGCACCGCGCAGCGAGGTCGAACAGGCCTTGGCAACGATCTGGGCCGGGGTATTGGGCGTCGAACAGGTGGGTGTCGCCGACAACTTTTTCGAACTGGGCGGCGACTCCATTCTGTCCTTGCAGGTGATCAGTCGGGCGCGACAGGCAGGGTGGCAGCTGAGCCCGCGAGACCTGTTCCTGCACCCGACCCTGGCCGCGCTGGCGCAGGCCGCACGTAGCGCCCGCCAGTGTGCCGAGCGGGTGCCGACCGTGGCCAGTGGGCCGGCGCCGCTGACGCCGATCCAGCACTACTTCTTCAGCCAGGACATTGCCCAGCCTCAGCACTGGAACCAGTCGGCCTTGCTGCGCCCATTGCAGGCCTTGCAGGCCGAGCCACTGCGCGCCAGCCTTGCGGCTCTGGCCGAGCACCACGCCAGCCTGCGTCTGCGTTACCACCAAAGTGCCGACGGCACTTGGCAGCAACGCTACACCGCGTTCACCCGCGACGAGCTGCTGGTGGAAATCGATGCCCCGGACGCCGAAACCTTCCTTCACGAGGCCGAGCGCCTGCAAGCCAGTCTCGACTTGAACGAGGGGCCCCTGTTGCGCGCCGCGTTGCTGGCGTTGAGCGACGGCAGCCAACGGTTGTTGATCGTGATTCACCACCTGGTGGTGGATGGTGTGTCCTGGCGCGTGCTGGTGGAGGACTTGCAGCACGCCTATCGGCAACACAGCGCCGGTCGGGTGGTGACGCTGGCGCCGGTGGGTGCCAGCTTCGGGCAATGGGGCGAACGGCTGCTGGCCTTCGCGCAAAGCCCGGCGCTGCTCGCTGAACTGGAATACTGGCGCGCGCAGACACAAGGGCAACCGGCTCAGGCCCTGGGTCGCGAAGGCCAGGCCGTGGAACACCGGCTGCGCCTGCCGGCCGAGCTGACACGCCGCCTGCACAAGGAAGCACCGGACGCCTACCGCACGCGTCTGGATGAACTGCTGCTGGTGGCCCTGGCCCGCGTGCTCTGCCGACACAGCGGTCAGACCTCGCTGAGCGTGGCCCTCGAAAGCCATGGCCGTGACGCCTTGCCCGCGCCCTACAGCGACGGCCTGGACATCGAGCGCAGCGTCGGTTGGTTCACCAGCCTGTACCCGGTGCGCCTGAGTCCGGGCCTGGGCGATCTGGGCACGGCCATCAAGGCGGTCAAGGAACAACTGCGCCAGGTGCCGAACAAGGGCATCGGCTACGGCGTGCTGCGTTATATGGGCCCGTCGTCCGCCCAGGCATCGCTCGCCGAGCAGGCCCCGCCACAGGTGATGTTCAACTATTTGGGCCAATACGACACCGGCTTCGATGCTCAGCGCCTGTTCACCCTGGCCAGTGAACCGCAAGGCCGGCAGCGCGACGACCAGGCGCCGCTCAGCCATGCGTTGACGGTCAATGCGCGCCTGGTGGAAGGCCAACTGCACTTCGATGCTCGGGCCGATGCCGGTCATTACAGCCCCTCGCAACTGGAGTGTCTGCTGGACGACCTGCGCGCCGAACTGAGCCTGCTCGCCGCCCACTGCCTGGCTCCGGAGAACGCGGCGCTGACACCTGCCGACGTGCCGCTGGCCGGACTGACCCAGGCCGAACTCGACGCCTTGCCCCTGGCCGCACGCGAGGTGGAAGACCTCCATCCGCTGTCGCCGCTGCAGCAAGGCCTGCTGTTCCACAGCCTGCAAGGCGATGCCCAGGCGGCCTACGTCAATCAGATCGATGTGGTGCTCGAAGGGCTGGATCTGCAGCGGTTCCTGCAGGCCTGGGACAGCACCGTGCAGCAGCACGCCACCTTGCGCAGCGTGTTCCTCGGCCAAGGCGAACTTCAGGCGCCGCTGCAGGCCGTTCTGCGCCGCTGCCCGGCCGTGGCTCAGGTACACGATGCCCGTGGGCTCAGCCAGCAGGCGCTGGACGACTGGGCGGCTGCAGAGCGCTCGAAAGGGTTCGACCTCACCTGCCTGCCGCTGCAACGGGTGCAGTTGTTGCAACTGGACGCCAACCGTTGCCGCATGATCTGGACCTTCCACCACATTCTGCTGGATGGCTGGAGCAGTGCGCGCCTGATCGGCGAGGTGCTGCAACGTTACGCGGGCGAGCAGCCGCTTGCGCCGCGCAGCCAGTATCGCGACTACATCGCCTGGTTGGGTACCCGCGACAGCGAGGCTGCGCAAGCGTACTGGCAGGCGCGCCTTGCTGCGCTGGACGGACCGACGCTGCTCGCTCAAAGCCTGCCGGCCCAGGACACTCAAGGTCTGAGCGATGCAACCGGTCATGGGGTGGTCCGCAGCGGCCTGTCGGCCCAGGACACCCAGCGCCTGCGCCAATTCGCCCGTCGCCAGCGGGTGACCCTCAACACCCTGGTGCAGGGTGCCTGGATTCTCTTGCTGCAAACCTACACCGGGCAGGCGCAGGTGGCGTTCGGCACGACCGTGTCGGGCCGACCCACGGCGCTCAACGATGCCGAGTCGGTGGTGGGGCTGTTCATCAATACCGTTCCGGTGATCGGCAGTGGCGAGCCGGGCGAAAAAGTGGGTGAATGGCTGCGCGAGCTGCAAGCCCGCAGCGCCGACGCGGGGGAGTACGAACACACGCCACTGGCGGACATTCTGCGTTGGGCAGGGTTGAGCGGGCAAAGCCTGTTCGACAGCCTGCTGGTGTTCGAAAACTACCCGGTCGACCACGCCATGCGCCAGCGCAGCGGTGTGCGTATCGAAGCATCGAGCACGCGTGAAGCTACCCATTATCCGTTGTCCGTGGCGATCTTCGCCGGTGACGCGCTGGACATCACCTTCGGCTACCGTCGTGATGCGTTTTCCGCGGTGCGCGTCGAGGCGCTGGTGCAGCACCTCAACAGCCTGCTGCTCGGCCTGATCGCAGACGCCCAGCAGCCGCTGGCGGCAATCAGTCCGCTCGGCAGCCTCGAATACCGCCAGGTCATGGCCTGGGGCACCTCGGACTACGCACCGCACGCGTTCATCAGTGTGCCGCAGCGCATTGCCACCCATGCCGCTGCCGATCCGCAGCGCGTCGCCTTGATCTGCGCCGGTGAGACCCTCACCCGTGGCGAACTGGAGTTGCAGGCCAACCGTCTGGCCCATGCCCTGATTGCCCGCGGCATCGGTGCGGAGATGCGCGTCGGCGTGGCGCTGCAGCGCTCCAATCGGCTGCTGGTGGCGTTGCTCGCCGTGGCCAAGGCCGGTGCCGCCTTTGTGCCGCTGGCGTTGGACTACCCCCGCGAACGTCTGGGCTATGTGCTGCAGGACAGTGGCATGAGCCTGCTGATCACCGAGCAGCGGGCGCTTGAGAGATTGCCTGAAACGCCGGGACTGCCGCTGCTGGACCTCGACCGCCAGGCGCTCGACGACTACAGCGAACACGCCCCCGAGGTCGATGTGCAGGCGCAGAATCTCGCCTACCTGATCTACACCTCCGGTTCCAGCGGCACGCCCAAAGGGGTTGCGGTCGCTCATGGTCCGCTGGCCATGCATTGCGCTGCCACCGCGCCGCTGTACGACATGAGCGAGGCCTCCCGCGAATTCCACTTCATCTCATTCGCGTTCGACGGCGCCCACGAGCGCTGGATGACCGCGCTGACCTGTGGCGCCAGCCTGGTGCTGCGCGACGAGGAACTGTGGTCGGCGGCGCGCACCCTGCAGACCTTGGCCGAACAGCAGGTCACCAACGCTGGCTTCCCGCCGGTGTACCTGACTCAGCTCGCCGCCGAAGCCCAGGCGCAGGGGCGGGCACCGGCGCTGGACCTTTATTCCTTCGGTGGCGAAGCCATGCCCCAGGCCAACTTCGAACGCATCCGCCGGACCCTGGCGCCGCGCACCTTGATCAACGGCTACGGGCCCACCGAAACCGTGGTCACGCCGCTGGTATGGAAGGTCGCAGCGAGCCAGGCCTGTCGGTCGGCCTACGCCCCCATCGGCCGACCGGTGGGTGACCGTCGTGCCTACATTCTCGACGCGCGCCTGCAACCGGTGCCGGCCGGGGTCAGCGGCGAGCTGTACCTGGGTGGCAGCGGCCTGGCCCGTGAGTACCATGACCGACCGGCGCTCAGCGCCGAGCGCTTCGTGCCGGATCCGTTCGGCGCGCCCGGTGCACGTATGTACCGCACTGGCGACCGCGTGCTGTGGGGCGCCGACGGGGTCATCGAATACGTCGGTCGCATCGACCAGCAGATCAAGATCCGCGGCTATCGCATCGAACCCGGCGAGGTCGAGGCCTGCATTCAGCAGCACCCCGAGGTCGAAAGCTGCGTGGTGCTGGCCCGGCCTTCACCGTCCGGTGTGCGGCTGGTCGCCTATGGCGTGGCCACGTCGGCGGCAGATGAGTCGACTCTGGAAGTGCGCGTCAAGCAGGCGCTGGCCGAGCAGTTGCCGGACTACATGATCCCGTCCCGCCTGCTGTGGTTGCCGCAATTGCCGGTAACGCCCAACGGCAAGCTCGACCGGGCCGCGCTGCCGATTCCTGATTGGCACGCGCAGAGCGGCGATTTCCTCGCACCCCAAGGGGAAGTAGAGACCGTGCTGGCAGGCCTTTGGCAACAGCTGCTGGGCGTGGAGCGCGTGGGCGCGAACGAAAACTTCTTCGAGCTGGGCGGCGACTCCATCGTCTCCTTGCAACTGGTCGGCAGGGCGCGTCTGGCCGGCGTGCTGCTGACGCCCAGACAGGTCTTCGAACAGCAGACGATTCGGGCCCTGGCCCAGGTTGCCAAGCGCCAGGCAAGTGTCGTCCAGGCGCAGGGGCCGGTCACCGGTGCAGCGACCTTGACGCCGATCCAGGCGTGGTTTTTCGAAAGCCCGATCAGCGCGCGGCAGCACTGGAACCAGTCCGTCCTGCTGCAGCCGACCGAACCACTGGATGCCACGCTGATCGAAACGGCCCTGCAGACCTTGGTGGCCCACCACGACGCCCTGCGCCTGCGTTTCGTCGAGGACGACGACGGGCACTGGCAGCAGTCTTACGCCGAAACGGCCACAGTGCCGCTGGACCAGTTGCAGGTCACCGACAGCGCGCAAATGACCCAGGCGTGCAGCCGCAGCCAAGCCCTGCTGAATCTGAGCGAAGGCCCGCTGCTGCGCGCGCTGCTGCTCGACACGGCTCAGGGGCAGCGCTTGTTGCTGGTGGCTCACCACCTGGTGGTGGACGGTGTGTCGTGGCGCATCCTGCTCGACGATCTGCAACGTGTGTATGAACAGTTGCAGGCGGGCCGGACGCCGGCGCTTGGGCACAAGACCAGTGCGTTCCAGCACTGGGGCGAAGTGCTCCTGGAGCAGGCGCCCGCGCGCCTGGTTGAGCTGGATTTCTGGCGCGCTACGGTTGCGGGTGGGGCCGTCAGCCTGCCGCTGCTGGACGCTGCGGGCAGCCGCCGTCGTGACCAGGTGCGCGAGTGTCAGGTGCGCCTGGCCGAGCCCCTCACGCGCCAGTTGCTGACCCAGGCGCCGCAGGCCTATCGCAGCCGCGTCGATGAACTGCTGCTCACCGCGTTGGCCCGCGTGGTCTTGCGCGCCACTGGCGGTCAGAGTGTGCTGGTGGCCCTGGAAGGTCATGGTCGCGAGGTCCCGGCGCAATACAGCGATGTCGACCTGAGCCGCAGCGTTGGCTGGTTCACCAGTGTCTACCCGGTGCGCCTGCACACCGACCCCGGGGCGGACGCCGGCGTGGCGATTCGCGGCATCAAGGAACAGCTGCGCCATGTCCCCGATCACGGTATGGGCTACGGCATCCTGCGCTACCTGGGCGAGCCGCAGGTGCGCGCCGAACTGGCTGCCGGGTCGCAACCCTCGATCACCTTCAACTACCTTGGCCAGACCGATCTGGGCATGGAGGGCCAGGGCTTGTTCCGCCTTGCCCGCGAGCGTGGCGGCGACGATCAGGCGCCCGATGCGCCGTTGGGCAACGAGCTGGTCATCAATGCCCAGGTGCGTCAGGGTGAGCTGCACATGAACTGGCAGTAC
Organism: Pseudomonas sp. UBA6276; assembly: GCF_002438365.1. Taxonomy (NCBI): domain Bacteria; kingdom Pseudomonadati; phylum Pseudomonadota; class Gammaproteobacteria; order Pseudomonadales; family Pseudomonadaceae; genus Pseudomonas; species Pseudomonas sp. UBA6276. Next base: position 54,350 of record NZ_DJUS01000134.1, on the reverse strand, counting down.
AGCGGCGCGCGGCTCGCCTCGGCCTGGGTCGAACCTTTGGCCCAAGCCTGGTGCGATGAGTTGCAGCAGCTCATCGAACATTGCCTGAAGCCTGACGCACAGCGTTTCACGCCTTCGGACTTCGCCTTGGCCGGGCTGGATCAAGCGACGCTGGATGGCCTGCAACTGCCCGCCGATACCGAAGCGCTGTATCCGCTGTCGCCGTTGCAGCAGGGCATGCTCTTCCATGCCTTGCAATCGCCCGATGAAAGCCATTACCTCAACCAACTGAGCCTGGCCATCGACGGCCTGGATGCAGCCCGCTTCCAACAGGCCTGGGATACCACGGTCGCTCGCCATGACGTGCTGCGCACCGCGTTCCTCTGGGAAGGGTTGAGTCAGCCCTTGCAAGCGGTGCGGCGCAGCGTGCCGTCGGTGGTGCGCCTACTCGACTGGCGTGACCGGGGCGAGGGTGCGGTCGAGGCGTTGGCGAACGAGGAGCGTGACCAAGGCTTCGATCTGGCGCAGGCGCCCTTGCTTCGCGTGCTGCTGGTGCGCCTGGACGAGCAACGCTACCAGTTGATTCTCACCAGCCATCACCTGTTGCTCGACGGCTGGAGTTCGTCGCGGCTGATCGCCGAGGTGCTGCAGCACTATCGCGGCACGCCGCCTGCAGAACCGGCCGGGCGTTTCGTCGACTACGTGCAATGGCTGCAGCAACGCGATCTGGCCGAGCGCGAACGGTTCTGGCGTGAACGCCTGGTCGATCTGCACGAGCCGACCTTTCTCGCCAGCACGGTGAGCGGCGCGGGCGAGGGCGTGGGTCACCGCCAGCACCTCTGGCAATGCGATGCGGCGACGACCTCACGCCTGAGCGCCATCGCCCGCCGCGAGCGGGTCACCTTGAACACCTTGGTGCAAGGTGCCTGGAGCCTGTTGCTGCAGCGCTACAGCGGGCAGGCCACGGTGGCGTTCGGCGCAACGGTGGCCGGTCGCCCGGCGCAGTTGCCCGAGGCTGAACGCACGCTGGGGCTGTTCATCAACACATTGCCGGTCATTCAGACGCCGCTCCCTCGGCAGCCGCTGGGCGACTGGCTGCGGCAGTTGCAGGGCGTGAACAGTGCGCTGCGCGAACATGAACACACACCGCTGTTCGAGATCCAGGGTTGGGCCGGGCAGGGTGGCCAGGCGTTGTTCGATACGCTGCTGGTGTTTGAAAACTATCCGGTGGAACAGGCCCTCGGTGAGGCCAGCGGTTTGCGCTTCTCGCCCGTGCAGCGCCACGAAACCACCCATTACCCGCTGACTCTGGTGATCCATGCGGGCGCGCAGTTGCAGATCGAGTTCAGCTACCGCCAGGACACGTTCATCGAAGCCGATGTGCTGCGATTCAGCGAACACCTGGCCGGGCTGTTGCAGCAGTTCGAGGACAGCCAGCGTCCGCTGGCCAGCCTGACCTTGCTCAGTCCTGCCGAGGTCCAACAGATCGAAGCGTGGAACGCGACCGATAGCGGGTATCCGCAGTATCCAAGCCTGTCGGCGTTGATCGCCGAACAGGTGCGTGCCACACCCGATGCATTGGCGTTGGTCAATGGCGACACGCGTTTGAGCTATGCCGAACTCGATGCCCGCGCTAATCAGCTTGCCCATTGGCTGCAAGGGCAAGGCGTTGGGCCGGATGTGCCGGTTGCGGTGTGTGCCGAGCGTTCGGTGGAATTGGTGGTGGCGTTGCTGGGTGTGATCAAGGCGGGTGGCGCGTATCTGCCGCTGGATCCGGAGCATCCGCGGGAGCGGCTGCAGGGCATGCTTGAGGACAGTGGCAGTCCGTTGCTGCTGACTCAGAAGCACCTGATGGACGCCTGGGCAAGCGTACCGGTTTATGCACTTGAGCTTCTGCCGCTTGGCGGCCAACCCACGAATGCGCCGAACGTCGTCATCGGCCCGGAAAACCTCGTCTACTGCCTCTACACCTCCGGCTCCACCGGCAAGCCCAAGGCCGTTGGCAATCGACACGCGGGTCTGCTCAACCGACTGCAATGGATGCAGGCCGAATACGGGCTGACCGCCAATGACCGAGTACTGCAAAAAACTCCTTACACCTTCGACGTATCGGTATGGGAATTCTTCTGGCCGCTGCTCAGCGGTGCCGCACTGGTCATGGCACCGCCCGGTGCGCACCGTGATCCGCAAGCGCTGCGCGAGCTGATCGTCGAGCACGGCATCACCACGCTGCACTTCGTGCCGTCGATGCTGCAAGCGTTCGTGTCGGCAGGCGAGTTGCCTGCCTGCATCTCGCTCAAGCGCATCATCTGCAGCGGCGAAGCCCTGCCGGCCGAATTGCAGCGCCAGGTGCTGGCGCAGACGTCCAGCGAACTGCATAACCTGTACGGACCGACCGAAGCGGCGATCGACGTCACCGCTTGGGCCTGCCGCGACGACGGTGGCAGCGTGCCGATCGGTCGGCCCATCGCCAACACGCAGATCCACATCCTCGATGCCGATCTCAATCCGGTACCCGTGGGTGTGGCCGGTGAGTTGTACATCGCCGGCGTCAACTTGGCGCGTGGTTATCTGGGCCGCCCTGCGCTGACTGCCGAGCGCTTCGTCGCCAACCCCTACGGCGCGCCCGGCTCACGCATGTACCGCAGCGGCGACCTGGCGCGCTGGCGTGCCGACGGCGCCATCGACTACCTCGGCCGTCTCGATCACCAAGTGAAATTGCGCGGCCTGCGTATCGAGTTGGGCGAGATCGAAGCGGTGCTGCTGGCTCACCCGGCAGTGCGTGAATGCGTGGTCATCGCCAGCGACAACCAACTGCTGGGCTACTGGGTCGGCGATGCCGTCGATGAGGCTGCGCTTAAATTTCACCTCGGCCAGCACGTTCCTGAGTACATGGTGCCGTGGCAACTGCTGCAACTCGAAGCCATGCCGCTGTCGGCCAACGGCAAGCTGGATCGCAAGCGCCTCCCACAGCCCGAAGGGCAGGGCAGCACCAGCGCCCATGTCCCGCCGAGCACCGATGCAGAACGCGCCCTTGTGGCGATCTGGGCCGAGGTCTTGGGTCTGGAGCAGATCGGTGTCACCGACAGTTTCTTCGAGCTGGGCGGGCATTCGCTGAGCGTCATGCAGGTGCGCGCCCAGTTGCAGCAGCGTCACGGCTGTCACCTACCGATCAACGCTTTCTTCGATCACGTCACCGTGCAGAAGTTGGCCCGGCAACTGCCCAGCGACGTGTTCGCCGCAGCGGCCGATCACCGCGAGCGGCTGAACGACATGGCCCGCTGGCTGGATGAATTCGAGGTTTGAGATGAGTATCGATCCGCATCAAATCGCCCACCGGTTTGCCGAGCTGAGCCCCGAGCGTCGCCAGGCCTTCCTGGCTCGGCTCGAGGAAAACGGCATGCGCTTCACCGACCTGCCCATGGTCGCGGTGCCGCGCTCGCCCACAGCGCCGCTGTCGCTGGCCCAGCGCGGTCTGTGGATCGCCTGGCAGCGCGAGCCCGACAGCCCGGCCTACAACCTGGCGGGCGTATTGCGCCTGGGCGGCCCGCTGAGCGTCCAGGCGCTGGAGCAGGCCTGCAACGATCTGCGTGCCCGGCACGAAGCGCTGCGCACCTCGTTCGCCCAGGACACCGAGGGTGAGCCGCAGCAATGCATTCAGCCGCATCAGTTCCAAGCGCTGGTGTGCCTGGAACTGGACGAAGCCGGCTCGCAGCAGCGGGCTCGGGTATTGACCCAGAAGCCTTTCGATCTGATGGGCGCCCCGGCGCTGCGTCTGGAACTGCACCGCCTGGATGCGCAGCAGCATCGTCTGGTGATTGTGCTGCATCACATTCTGGCCGACGGCTGGTCCATCGGCCTGATCATCGAAGACCTGGCTGCCGCGTATGCCGCGCGTTGCCAAGGGCAAGCCCCGCAATGGCCGGCGCTGGCCGTGCAGTATGCCGATTACGCCGGCTGGCAGCGGCGCTGGCTGGAGGCGGGCGAACAGGCGCGCCAGCTCGACTACTGGCGCCAGCAACTGAGCGATGACCACACGCCCCTGGCGCTGCCGATGGACCGTCCACGCAGTGCACAGCGCGATGCCCGCGGTGCCAGCGTCCGGGTGCAGGTGGCCGCCGAAACCAGCGCGCGCTTGCGCAGCCTGGCCAAGGCGCAGGGGGCAACCACGTTCATGGCCATGCTGGCCGTGCTCAAGCTGCTGCTGGCCCGCCAGAGCGGCGCCGATCGCGTGCGCATCGGCTCGCCGTTGGCCAACCGCACCCGCGCCGAAACCCAGCGCGTGGTGGGCTACTTCACCACCCTGAGCGTGTTGAGCACCGCCGTCGATGAGCGGCAGAGCTTCAGCGCGCTGCTGGATCGAGTGCGCAGCACCCTCTTCGACGCCCAGGAACATGCGCAGCTGCCGTTCGACCAACTGGTGCAAGCGCTGGCACCGCCGCGCGAGGCCGGCACCCATCCGCTGTTTCAGGTCAAGTGCACCGAGCAACCGGCCAGCCGTCCGCAGCGTTTTGCCGAGCTGTCCATGAGCCTGGAAGGGCTGACCGCAGGGGAGGTGCATTTCGACTTGAGCGTCGACTTCACCGACCGCGCCGAAGGCATCGAGGTGTCGATCGCCTATGCGTGCGACCTGTTCGACGCCGTACGCATCGAACGCTTCGCCGCTCAGTTGTTGTCACTGACCGAAGCGGTGAGCCATGAGCCCGAACGGCGGCTGCTCGAACTGGCCGTTGAGCACGAGAGCGACGAGGGCGAACCGGCGGTCGAGGCCCAGGACGTGGTGAGCCTGTGGCAGCACCAGTACCGGCTCGACCCGGATGCCGTCGCCTTGACCGGCGCCGGCATGAGTTTCAGCCGTGCACAGGTCGAACGCGCAGCCGACGCCTTGGGCCAGCGCCTGCTCGCCCAGGGCGTCGGGCCCGGCGCACGGGTGGCGCTGCTGAGCGCGCGCACGCCGGCCATGGTCGTCGGTATCCTCGCGGTGCTCAAGTGTGGTGCTGCCTATGTGCCGGTCGATCCGCGCTGGCCGACAGAACGGCAGGCGGCGGTATTGGCCGACAGCGGGGTCTGTCTGGTGCTGGGCGCCGATCCCCAGGTGCCGGACCTTGCGTGGCTGGCCCTCGATCTGGACCTGGACGTGCCGCCATCGCCGCTGCCTTGGCCGCGGACGGTGCCCGAACTGCCGGCGTACCTGATCTATACCTCCGGCTCCAGTGGCACGCCCAAGGCCGTCGTCGCCACCCGTGGCAACCTGGCCGCCTATGTCGCAGGCGTCGGCCAGCGCCTGCAGTTGCCCGCGCACAGCCGCTTCGCCATGGTCTCGACGGTGGCCGCCGACCTCGGCCACACGGTGCTGTTTCTCGCCCTCAGCCAGGGCGGTGTACTGCACCTGGCCGACGAAGAGCAGGCCTTCGACCCCGATGCCTTCGCCCAATGGCAGAGCGAGCAGGGCAGCGACGTGCTGAAGATCACCCCCAGTCATTTGCAGGCCCTGCTCAATGCCCGCGATCCGCTGCATGTGTTGCCGCGGCACACCTTGATCCTGGGCGGCGAAGCGACGTCCTGGGCGCTGCTCGATGAGATTCGCCGGCTTGCTCCACAGCTGCGCGTGTTCAACCACTACGGGCCTACCGAAACCACGGTCGGTGCGCTGTGCCAGAACGCGGCCGATGCCGATCGCCTGCGGGCGCGAACCTTGCCCATCGGCACGCCGCTGCCCGGCGTACAGGCGCGTGTGCTGGATGCCTACCTCAACCCGGTGGCCGACGGCGTGGTCGGTGAGTTGTACCTGGGTGGCGTTGGCGTGACCCAAGGGTACTCGGAGCGTGCGGAGCTGACCGCAGAGCGGTATGTGCCCGACCCCTATGGTGCGCCCGGTGCGCGGTTATACCGCAGCGGTGATCGCATCCGGCGTCTGCCCGATGGCAGCCTGGAGTACCTGGGGCGCAGCGACGATCAGGTAAAGATTCGCGGTTATCGCGTCGAGCCGGGGGAGGTCGCCACGGCCATTCGCCGCTTGGCCGGCGTCGGCGAGGCGGCGGTGATCGCGGTCGCCGGAGAAGACGGCGCTCACCAGTTGCACGCCTATGTGGTGCTGGCGGCTGAGACCGACGTAGCCACGTTGCGCCAGTCCCTTGCAAGCCAGGTGCCGGACGCGCTGCTGCCGTCTCACTGGACCGTGCTGGACAGTCTGCCGCTCACCGCCAATGGCAAACTCGATCGGCGAGCCTTGCCCACAGTGGAGGCGGCGCTGCCAACCCGCGAAGGCCCGCAAGGGCCGACCGAGCAGGCCCTCGCGCAGCTGTGGTGCGACCTGCTGGGACGCAGCGACATTCCACGCAGCGCATCGTTTACCGAACTGGGCGGCGACTCGTTGCTGAGCCTCAAGCTGCTCGCGCGCATCCGCAAACAAGGGCTGCAAGGCGAGCGCAAGCTGACCCTGGCGGACGTGCTCAATGCTTCCAGCCTTGCTGTCTTGGCGGAGTGCCTGACACCGCCGCCGGTGGCCGAGCCCGAGGTAGTGTTTCTGAGCCGTTCTGGCAGCGGCGTGCCGCTGTTCTGTCTGCCTGGGCTGATCGTCAACAGCAGCGAATTCAAGCCATTGGTGGCGGCACTGGGCGAGGATCGGCCGGTGTATGGTTTCGTCAGCCATGTCTACACCGAGCAGCGCTGGCGCGGTTACGACGTTCTGGCGCTGGCCAGCGAATATGCCGAGTACATCGTCCGTACCGTCAAGGGGGGCCGCTGCGCCTTGCTCGGCTGGTCATCCGGAGGCGAACTGGCGCTGGAAACCGCACGCTTGCTGCAAGGGCGCGTCCAGGTCGAGTTCCTCGGCCTGGTGGACGTGTTCGAGTCGGTGCCCTTTCATCCACGTCAGCCACTGGACGCTGCCACCCGGGATCGCGCGCAACCGCTGCTGGAACACTGGCTGGCGCGCTCGGCCATGGCGACGCAATGGCGCGGTCTTTTCACGCTGATGGACGCGCGCGAACGCGATGCGTTGGCCGAGCACGTACTGGCCCACGACGGCCAATTGCCCTGCGACGGACCGGATCTGCTGTCCCGCGAGTTCGAACAATGGGCATTGCTCGACAAGCGCTTGAAAGCCGCGCGCCATGTGCTCGAACCCCTGGCGATAGCGGTGCACGTCTGGCAGGCCCAGGACTCCCTGACCCGCAGCGAGCGCCTGCGCGACTGGAACGGGTTGGTCGAGGTGGTCGAGCAGCGCTGTGTAGCGGGTGCGCATCACCTGGACATCGTCCGTCACCCCGGCTTCATGGCCGAGCTGGCGCAGGCCCTGAAGGCCCTCGAAAGCGGTAGGCGACCAGAGGTGGCTAAATTCGCCGAGGCCACGAGCGTCTTCTAGGAACACGTCAACCGAAGGCCGCAGGCAACCCGGCGGCCCTCGCTCCCTCACCCTCTTCTGGAAGGAATCGGTCACATGACGCAGCACCTCACCCCGACGGCTCCCCACGACCTCATCGGCATCGGCTTCGGCCCGTCCAATCTGGCCCTGGCCATCGCCTTGCAAGAGCGCGCGGAGCAGGGAGGGCGGCCGTTCGACGCGCTGTTTTTGGAGCGTCAGCCCGACTACAGCTGGCACGGCAACACCCTGGTCGCCCAGAGCGAACTGCAGATTTCGTTTCTCAAGGACCTGGTGACCCTGCGCAACCCCTCCAGCCGTTTCTCGTTCGTCAATTACCTCAAGGCCCACGGTCGCCTGGTGGACTTCATCAACCTGGGCACCTTTTACCCCTGTCGCATGGAGTACAACGACTACCTGCGCTGGGTCGCGCAGCAGTTCGCCGAGCAGAGCCGTTATGGCGAGCAGGTGCTGCGTGTCGAACCGATCGTGGAAGGGGATGGCCGGGTGCAGCGCCTGAACGTGGTCAGCGAGCACCAGGGCCGCGAAGTCCAGCGCCAGACCCGCTCGGTAATCGTCAGCACCGGCGGCACGCCGAAGATCCCCCAGGCGTTCGCCTCGTTCAAGGACGACCCACGGGTGTTCCACCATGCCCGTTACCTGTCGGCCATGGCCACCCAACCCTGCAGCCGTGGCGAGCCGATGCGCATTGCGGTGGTGGGCGCAGGGCAGAGCGCGGCCGAGGCGTTCATCGACCTCAATGACAGCTACCCCAACGTTCAGGTCGACATGATTCTGCGCGCGGCCGTGCTCAAGCCGGCGGACGACAGCCCGTTCGTCAATGAAATCTTCGGCCCGGACTATACCGACCTGGTGTTCAATCAGCCCGAAACAGAGCGTGAGCGTTTGATCCGCGAGTATCACAACACCAATTACTCGGTGGTGGACCTGGACCTGATCGAACGCATCTACGCCATGCTCTATCGCCAGAAAGTCTCCGGCGTCGAGCGCCATGGTTTCCTCTGCCGACGCATGATCGAAAGCGCCACTGACGTCGATGGCCGCGTGCAACTGCAACTGCGCGACCTGGCCACCGGCAGCACCGAAGCGCGGCGTTACGATGCGGTGATTCTGGCCACCGGTTACGAGCGTCGTTCCCATCGCGAACTGCTCGCTCCACTGAAGGACTACCTGGACGACTTCCGGGTCGACCGCGACTACCAGTTGATCGCCCGCCCGGAGCTTGAAACGCCGGTCTTCATCCAGGGTTTCAGCCAGCACTCCCATGGGCTGAGCGACACGCTGCTGTCGGTGCTGCCGGCTCGTTCGGGAGAGATCGCCGCTGCCCTGGAGCAGCGCCTGGAGGGCGTCGGCCAGGCCCGCCCGAACGCCGCACGCCGCGCGGTCGGGCGAAGCCTCTCGGCGTGATGGCTGAACAGGAGCGGCGGATCGGATATGCTGGGTGAATGATGCTGTTTCTCATTCACTTGCTCACATGACCACAGGTGCCAGGGGCTGATGATAGACGTGCTTGCGCCGCTGTTTCGCGGCGATTTCGAAGCCTACCGGGACGTGTTGGTGCTGGCCGACGATCCGCGGCCAGTTATTGTGTACGACGAGCTACTGGCGCCCGATGCCTTCGCCGAGCTTCAGCGGCGATTCGGTCAGCGCTACAACGGCGACGATCGCCGTGCCTGGGTGTCGTTGTGGGCCAAGCACTACATCGTCAAACTGTTGCCGCCGGTGATGGGCGCCACGTTGCTGTTGCGCTGGCGCCTGCCGCTGGGGCTGGCCGACACGGCCTTGTTGCTGGACGAAGGCGCGCTGCCCCAGGGCTTTCGTCTGAGCGACAAAGGCGCGCCGTTCGCCGCCGATGTGAACGAGCCGTTCGAGCTGTTCGCAGGCCTGCTCGACGATCACCTGCAGCCGTTGTTCCAGGCCATGGCCAGCCAGACCAAGCTGTCGCCCAAGGTGCTGTGGAGCAACGCCGGCAACTACTTCGAAAACCTGCTCAACCTGATGGCCAAGGCCGGCATGCCTGCCGAACGCCTGGCGCCGGGCCGCGCTCTGCTGGAAACCAAGACACGCCCCGATGGCACCCGCAACCCGCTGTTCCAGCCGGTGCGCTACCTGCCCATCGACGACGCCAGCGGCCAACCCACCTTGCGCCGCGAGCGCAAGGTCTGCTGCGTGCGTTATCTCTTGCCCGAGCTTGAGCTGTGCGGCAATTGCCCGCTGAAGGTGAATCCCGTCAGGGTACCGGCCTGATTCAGTCCGGCAGTCGCGCTCAGTAGTGGAAGCTGATCGCCGAGCCATCGCCCGGATGCGCCATGACCCCCATGCGGATGCCGTAGATCGACTCCAGCACTTCAGCGTTCATCAGCTCAGCCGGTGGCCCCTGAACGAGTAGCCGCCCGCTGTGCAACGCCACCAGGTGATCGCAGTAACGCGCAGCCATGTTGATCTCGTGCAGCACCACGACCACGCCCAGGTCCAGCTTGTGACTCAATTCGCGGATCAGGCCCAGCACCTCGATCTGATGAGCGATGTCCAGCGCCGAGGTCGGTTCATCGAGCAACAGGTAGCGGCTGTTCTGCGCCAGCAGCATGGCCAGCCAGACCCGCTGGCGTTCGCCGCCGGAGAGGTTGTCCACCAGGCGCTCGGCATAGGCGCGGGTGTGGGTCAGCTCCAGGGCCTGTTCGACCTGAGCATGGTCCTCTTCGCTCATGCGTCCCAGCGCGCCATGCCACGGGTAGCGGCCAAAGCGCACCAGTTCGCGGACGCTCAGGCCATCGGCGGCCGGCAGTTGCTGCGGCAGGTACGCCACCTGCCGAGCGAACTCGCGGTTTTTCCAGTCCGCCAAGGGTACGCCATCGAGCTTCACCGTGCCCTGGCTGGCGGCTTGCTGGCGGGCCAGCAGCTTGATCAAGGTCGATTTGCCCGAGCCGTTGTGCCCGATCAGACCGATGATCTGGCCGTGGGGCAGGCTCAGGTCGAGGGGGTGCAGAAGGGTGCACTCGGGAATGCAGAAGGACGCGGCCTGCAACTCGAACATGGAAGGGTCCTGAAAAGAAAGACGCTAATCTAAACGAGATAAGAACCATTATCAAAGGGTGGGGGTTGAATTGGTTGCCATCCTGACCGGCTCCGAGCTGCAGTGAAATGAACTTGGGGCAAGACCAGAAAACGTTACTCAAGTAGTTGTAATAGAGGTTTTACATCTGCTGGATCACCGCGAGCTTGACCGGTAAGCGTCTGGCGCCTGGGGTCGATCGGACCAGGTTCTACGGGGGGATCCCGCCGTCTCATAAATAATCGTATGGTCACATTTCAGATCTTAATCGCAAAAGGCCATCGCTCGATTGACGCTCCGGCGACCTGTCGTGGTTAATAGCTTCGACGCTATTTCACCCAGAGGTCGCCGCCATGTTCGGAACGTTTCCCCGCAAAAAACTCGCCCTCAGCGCCCTGACCGGCCTGGCGCTGCTTATCGGCGCGAACGGCGCGATGGCAGCGCAGACCTTGCGTCTGGCCCATGCCTCGAGCTCTGAAAGCCTGATCAACCAGGCCATGGTGCGTTTCGCCGCGCAGGTCAGTGAACAGACCAAGGGCGAGCTGAAAGTGCAGCTCTATCCGGACGGCCAGTTGGGTGACGAGGCCCCGATCGTCGATTCGGTCGGCGCCGGAGCGATCGATATCGGCCTGGGCGGTTCGACCGACGGCATCGACCCGCGCCTGAATGCCCTGTCGCTGCCTTTCCTGTTCAAGGACGCCGCTGCGGTCCATGCTTATCTGGATAGCCCGGCCGGCAAGAAATTCCTGACCATGGGCCAGGACCATGGCTTTGTGATGCTCTCGGCCCTGGACTCGGGTTTTCGCCAGTTCGCCAACAGCAAGCACCCGATCTTCAAGCCTGCTGACCTCAACGGTCTGAAGATCCGCACTCCGCCCAACCCGGTCATTCTGGCCACCATCAAACAGCTTGGCGCCCTGGGCCAGTCGATCCCGTTCGGCGAGGTCTACACCTCGTTGCAATCGGGCGTGGTGGATGGGGTCGAGCCTGAACTGCGGGATTTCTACGACCAGAAGTGGTTCGAAGTGGCCAAGAACGTCTCGGTGTCCAACTACGTGTGGTCTGCCAATTTCTGGTTCATCAACAAAGACCGTTACGAAGGCCTGGACGACAGCGAACGTGCCGCGCTGGACAAAGCCGTCGTTGACGCCACCGCCTGGTATCGCTCCCAGCTCGAAGCGGTCTACGCGAAGATCAAGACCGAAATGGAAGCCAAGGGCGTGAAGTTCAACGAGGTCGAGACTGGCCCGTTCCGCGAGCTGGCCGGCCCGGTCTACGCCCAGTTCGGCAAGGTCTGGGGTGAAGACTTCGTCAATCAGCTGCGTCGCGACGCCCAGGGCCAGTAACCATGTCTATTTCCCAACACCCGGACCTGCCGCCCAAGGGCTGGCCGGAGCGTACGTTGGCGGTGGCCGGTGCGGTGATGTTCACCGTGACCTTCCTGGCCATCCTGGCCGGGGTGTTCTCGCGCTATTTCAACCTGCATGGGTTCGAGTGGTCATTCGAGATCGCCACCCTCGGCTTCATCTGGGTGACCTTCATCGGCACCGTGATTGCCGAGATCCGCCATGAAAACGTACGCTTCCAAGGCCTGGCCAACCTGTTGCCGGCCCCTGTTCAGCGAGGCCTGGACGCCTTCGCCAGCCTGGCTCTGCTGTCCATCAGCGGCTGGTTGCTGTACAGCGGCAGTGCGTTCATCGCGCGCACCGGTTGGGCGCCGACGCCGGTGCTGCGCTGGCCGGCGGGCCTGAGCTCGGCAGCGCTGGTCAGTGCCGCCGCCATGCTTGCCGTCCTGGCGCTGATCCGTCTGATCCGCCTGACTCGTAGCGGAGTTCGCCCATGACCGTCCTGATCTTGTTCCTGGCATTCGTGTGCCTGTTGCTCGCCGGTCTACCGGTGGTGTGGGCCATGGCGGGTGGCACCATTGCCGCCCTGCTGTTCGGCGATCTGCACCTGCCATTGGCCTGGCTCGCCCAGCAAACCCTGCGCGGCGCCGACTCGTCCACCCTCGCTTCAATTCCATTGTTCCTGCTGGCGGGCGAGTTGATGAACCGCGGCGGGCTCACCCTGCGCATCATGCGTGTTGCCGAGCATTGCTTCGGTCGCCTGCGCGGCGGTCTGGGCTTGGTCAACGTTGCCACCGCCTTTGTCTATGGCGGCCTGACGGGCTCGGCCACCGCGGACACGGGTACCGTGGCCAAGGTGATGATCCCGGTGATGGAGGAGCGGGGCTATCCGCGGGCCTTCGCTGCCGCGGTGACCGCTGCGTCGGGCACCCTGGGCATCATCGTTCCACCCAGCGTGATTCTGATCATGTTCGGTGTGCTGACCAACACCTCCATCGGCGGCCTGTTCATGGCTGGGGTCATCCCGGGCGTCATGCTGGCGGCGGTGTTCATGGTGACGGCGTATGTGGTCGGCGTTCGCGGACACTTTCCCAAGGTCGAGGGCAAGATGGACTGGGCCGAACTGCGTCGAGACCTGCTGGGTGCCTTGCCGGCCTTGCTGATGCCGATCATGGTGCTGGGCTCGATCGTGACCGGCTTTGCCACGGCTACCGAGGCTGCCTCGCTGTCGGTGCTTTACGCACTGGCGGTGGGCACCGTGATCTACCGACAGTTGGGCTGGCGTGATCTGTTCCCTGCTGTGACCGAAGCGGTGACGATTACCGGCTCGGTGATGATCATCATGGCCGTCGCCATGCCGTTCGGCTGGATACTGACCTTCGAACTGGTACCGCACACCGTGGCGTCGTGGATCGTCGATATGCACACTGGGCCGTTGATGACCATTCTGCTGGTGATTCTGGTGCTCAAGGTGGTGGGCTTCTGGCTCGATCTGGGCCCTGCAATGATCATCCTCGCGCCGATCCTGGTCCCCGTGGCGAAGGCCGCCGGTTTCGAGCCGTACCAGATCGGCCTGATCTTCACCATGACGCTGGGCTGGGGACTGTTCACACCGCCCATCGGCACCAATATCTTCGTGGTGTGCAACGTCGGTCGCATCGAAATCGGTGCCGTATCGCGCCGGCTGATTCCGTTCTGGATCGCCACCGCATTCGCCATCGCTCTACTGGTCTTCTTCCCTGGCCTGACCCAGTGGCTGCCACGTGTCATGGGCTACTGAGCCCCCTCATTGTGTAGAGAAATGCAGATGAAACATTTGATCGGTGGAATTTCCAGCGGCGGCCGCGCTTTGCCTGAAATCGATGGCCAGGCCTTCGGTGTCGGCCGCAGTGAAGGGCCTTGGCTGTGGGATGAGCAGGGCGTGCGCTACGTTGATACCGCCATGGGCTTTGGCGCGACGATGCTAGGCCATGCCCAGGCCCAGGTCGTCGCGGCCAGCAGCGCCGCCCTGCGCAATGGCCCGATGCCCTCGTTCGCGCATGCCGACGAAGAGAGTGCCGCCGCGGCGCTGGCCCGCTTCACTGGTGAGCTCAGCCAGGTGATCTTCGTCAACACCGGCAGTGAAGCGGTGCACTTGGCTTGCCGAACCGCTCGGGTAGCCACCGGCCGCACACGCATTGCCAAGTTCGCCGCGGGTTACGACGGCTGGTACGACGCGGTGGCCTTTGGCAACGCCGGGCAACCGGCGGCGCTGATGGCGGGTAACGAGCGTCCTGAACAGGACGGCATGCTGCTGTTGCGCTATAACGATTTCGCTGATGCCGAGCAGTTGTTCCGCGATTGCGGCGACATCGCCGCCGTGGTGGTGGAGCCGGTGTTGGCCAATGCCGGCTGCATTGTGCCGGCGCCAGGCTATCTGAAGCATCTCAGCGACCTGGCCCACGCCAACGGCGCGTTGGTGATCCTCGACGAAGTCTTGATGGGGCTGCGCCTGCATCCTGGTCTGAGCGGTACCCTGCTGGGCGCCGAAGCGGACCTGGCCACCGTCGGCAAAGCCATCGGCAGCGGAGTGCCGGTGGCCGCCCTGGTGGGCAAGCCGCAGTACATGGAGTTGTTCGAGCAGGGCAAGATCATCCGTGCGGGGACTTACAGCGGCGCCCCGCCGGCGTGCGCAGCGGTACTGGCCACGTTGAAACAGTTGGCGAGCGCTGACTACCCGGCTCTGCTTGCGCGTGGTGACAAACTGCGCGCCGATCTGGTGGCTGCCTTCGCGCAGAAGGGGATAGCGGTCAGCACCACCGGCTACGGCTCGGTGTTCACCTTGTGGCGTTCGACAACACCCCCGCTCACCTACGCCGAAGCCGTGCAGGTGGCTGACAGCGACTGGACCCTCGCCCTGCACAAGGCCTTGCGTCGCCAGGGCGTGATGACCATGCCGTTCGCCTTTGGCCGGGTCTACCTGACCTTCGCCCACGACGAAGAGGCTCTGCAGATGCTGCTCGACGGCTACAAAGCCGCAATCGCCTTGCTCTGAGGCGCGATCGCCGCCCGGAATCGGTCAAGGACGAAGTGGGCCAGGCGGCGGGTGTTGAGCAAGGCATGCTCGGGCATCAGCAACGCCAGTTCAATGCTCGGCAGTTCCGGAAGCTGCTCGCCGCGCAGAATTCGCCAGCCCGGCGGCACCACGGACGCCGGCAGCACCGTGACCGCCGTACCCAAACGCACGGCATGCATCACGCCGGGTAGATGCGATGAGGAACTGACCACCCGCCACGGCGTACCGAGGCGGTCCAGTGCTTCGATGATCTGCGGCCTTGCCCGGCAACTGTCGGTGAACAACGACAACGGCAGGGTGCGTTGCTGTTCGGGAAAATGTTCTGGCGATGCGCACCACAGCATCGGTTCGCAGCGCAGCAGCTCGCCCTGCAGCTTGCCATTGGCACGGGTGATGATGGCGATATCGATGCTGCCTTCGGCAATCATCGCTTCCAGACGCGAGGAAAAATCACAGATGATTTCCACCTGAAGATGAGGATGACGCTGCGTGAACGCCTGCATCAGTTCACAGCCCAGGGTCTCCAGGTAATCATCCGGCATGCCGATGCGGATGCGTGTGGCTTCCTGGCCACATTCGAGGGCCGTGAGTGCCTCATCTTCGAGCATCTGAATACGCCGCGCATAGCCGATCAGGCGTTCGCCGTGTTCGGTCAGTGTCACTCCGCGACGTGAGCGCTCCAGTAATTTGCGGCCGACCCTGGCCTCCAGCCGACCGAGCATCAGGCTCACGGCCGCTTGTGTCTTGCCGATCCGCTCACCGGCGGCGGTGAAACCGCCGTAATCAATGACCGCAACGAAGGCGGCAAGACAGTCTGTGTCGAGATGGCGCATGGGGCAGGGTCCCTCGGTGAAAAGACAGCGGGCTGACGTGATCATGCACGTTTCATTCCCACACCTTCATCGCTCGTCTCATCGCAGTGTTCAGGTCGCGTTCAGCTCTGCTTCCTGCCTGTCCAGACATCCCCGGTGGTGCTCACGCCTCAGGCCTCGGTGGGGTTCAGCATCACAGTGTTACCTTTCATGACAGGCTATCGCCTCGGTAACGTTGATTCAGGTTGCCATCAAGCCGCGCTCGGTAAAACCGGCGTCATGGGAGCCAGAAGAAGTCCGCTACCTGAGGAACAGAGGGCGATCGCTGTCTAAGCTTATGTTTATTCAGTATTAATTGGATCTGGAACGGTCGATTACACTCACCGCCCGCACGTCATACGCAGGCGCTTTCCGATGTTCGCTTTGTCCATTTCCAACGGTTTGAAGGTCGGACGATGACTTTCGACTACGCGTTTGCGCTGTCCACGCTTCCCGCCTTTGTGCGGGCAGTCGGCGTCACTCTGCAGGTCGGTTTGATAGCCATCCTGAGTTCACTGACCGTTGCGGTGCTCAATGCGGCCATCGCCACGTTCAAGGTTCCGCTGCTGCATCGGCTGGTGCCGCTGTACGTCGAACTCGCCCGCAACACGCCGCTGTTGATCCAGCTGTTCTTCATCTATTTCGCCTTGCCCGCTCTGGGCGTACGGATTTCCGGTTTCGCGGCGGCCGTCATTGCCATGACGTTCATGGGGGGTGCGTACCTGACCGAGATCCTGCGTGCCGGTATCGAGGCGGTGCCCAAGGCGCAAATCGAGTCGGGGCTGTCCATCGGTCTGTCGCGCTGGCAGCTGCTGCGCCACGTGATCCTGCCCCAGGCAGGCATTCTCAGCCTGCCTGCGCTGTTCGCCAACTTCGTGTTCCTGCTCAAGGAAACCACGGTGGTGTCAGCCGTTGCCGTGCCGGAAATTCTCTACACCACCAAGAGCTACATCGCCCTGTATTACAAGACCTACGAGATGCTGGCGGTGATGACCGGCCTGTGTGTGTTGCTGTTCTTGCCGCTGTCGTTGCTGCTGGGTCTGCTGGAAAGGAGGCTCCAACATGGCCAGTTCGGGTCTTGAGTTGCTCTGGGTATCGGCACCGCAACTGCTCACCGGGGCCGGTCGCACCTTGGGTATTTCCGCATTGGCGATCCTGTTCAGCAGTATCGGCGGCCTGCTCTATGGCGTGCTGCGCAGCCTCGGCAAACGCTGGCTGGACGTGCCGCTGAGGGTCTACCTGGAGCTGTTTCGCGCCATTCCGGTACTGGTCTGGTTGTACCTGTTCTTCTTTGGCCTGCCGATCTTCTTCGGCGTCAGCCTGCCTGCGTTCTGGTGCGCGGTGCTGGTGCTGTCGCTGTGGGGCGCCAGCGAGATTGGGGAGGTCGTGCGCGGTGCGCTGCGCTCCATACCCCGCGGGCAGCGCGAAGCGGGCCTGGCCATCGGCCTGGACCTGGGCCAGTTGTACGGCCGGGTATTGCTGCCCCAGGCGCTCAAGCGCCTTACCCCGCCGGTCATCAACGTTTGCACTCGTTTGCTCAAGACCAGCTCGCTGGCGGTACTGATCGGCGTTGTCGACATCACCAAGGTTGGGCAGCAGATCATCGAGCGTACCTACGAATCGGTGCTGATCTACGGATTTCTGTTCGTCTTCTTTTTTATCGTCTGCTATCCGCTGTCGGCCGCCTCCCGCGTGCTCGAACGGCGCTGGAATCACGCATGAGCGCATTGATCGAACTCGCAAGCTTCAGCAAGAAATTCGCCGACACACCAGTGTTGACCGACATCGATCTGCGCGTGAGCGAAGGCGAAGTGGTGGTGATCCTTGGCCCCAGCGGTTGTGGCAAGAGTACCTTGCTGCGCTGCCTGAACGGCCTGGAGCTGGGTCACAGCGGCACCTTCACTTTCGATGGCCAGCGACTGCCCGCCAATGCCGACTGGCGCCGGGTGCGTCAGCAGATCGGCATGGTGTTCCAGAGCTATCACCTGTTTCCGCACATGACCGTGTTGCAGAACGTGCTGCTGGGGCCACTGCAGGTACAGAAGCGCGATGCCCAGGAGGCGCGGCAGCAGGCCGAGGCGCTGCTGGCTCGGGTTGGCCTGGCCGAGCGCGCCAACGCCTACCCCCGCGAGCTCTCGGGCGGCCAGCAGCAGCGGATCGCCATCGTACGGGCGCTGTGCATGAACCCCAAGGTCATGCTGTTCGACGAAGTCACCGCTGCGCTGGATCCGGAAATGGTCAAGGAAGTCCTGGAGGTGATCCTCGATCTGGCGCAGGGCGGCATGACCATGCTCATTGTCACCCACGAAATGGCCTTCGCCCGGGCGGTGGCCGACCGCATTCTGTTCATGGACCGCGGCCGCATCGCGGAACAGAACGATCCCGAAACCTTCTTCAGCGCCCCGCAGACCGCACGCGCGCAGCAGTTCCTGGAAAGGTTTTCCTACGTAGAAAACATGTCGAAAAGGAAAGCATCGTGAACTTCAAATCTGCCCTGGTTCTACCCGTACTCGCCCTTGGACTGCTGGCCGGTTGCGACAAACCGGCCGAGCCCAAGGCCGCCACCCCGGCCGCGACGGCGAAGCCTGCCACCAGTTACCTGGAAACCATCAAGGCCCGCGACAAACTGATCGTCGGGGTATTCAGCGACAAGCCGCCCTTTGGTTTCGTCAACGAGCAAGGTGAATACGTCGGGTTCGACACCGACCTGGGCAAGCGCTTCGCCAAGGACCTGCTGGGAGACGAGAAGAAAATCGAGTTCGTCAGCGTCGAGCCGGCCAGCCGCATACCGTTTCTGCAAAGCGACAAGGTCGACCTGATCCTGGCCAACATGACCGTGACCCCCGAGCGCAGCCAAGTGGTGGACTTCACCAACCCCAACCTGCGGGTGGCCGTGCAGGCGCTGGTGGCCGATGCCAGCAGCGTCCAGAAGCTCGATGACCTGGCCGACAAGACCACCATCGTCACCACCGGCACCACGGCCGATCTGTGGTTGACCAAGAACCACCCGGACTGGAAGTTGCTGAAGTTCGAAAAGAACTCCGAATCACTGCAGGCCCTGGCCAGCGGCCGCGGCGATGCCTACGCCCAGGACAACCTGGTGCTGTTCAACTGGGCCAAGCAGAACCCCGGCTATCGCGTGCTTGCCGAGAAGCTGGGTGACGAAGCGCCTATCGCGCCGGCCGTGAAGAAGGGCAACACCGAGTTGCGCGACTGGGTGAACGAGGAGTTGGCAAAGCTTGGCGAAGAGAAAGCCCTGCTCAAGCTTTATGACCAGTACGTGCGCAAGGACTTGCCAGCGGACACCGATCCCAATCTGGTCATCGTTGAAGGGGGTCATTGGAAGCCTTGAGGGCAGCCGATCGAACCGATCAGTTCTGCCCCAGCTTGAGATGGAAGTTCTTCATGAAGTTCCACGAGTAGGAGGGCGCGGGAGAGTAACAGCCTGGTTGATTGGCAGGGGTGGCATCGCAGCGTACGGTGTAGCCCTTGCTACCGATCTCACGCCCGCCTTCGCCTGTACCTCTGTCGCTGTAGGAGGCGCAGCCGGTTAGCAGGCCCAAGATCAATATCGCAGCCAATTCTTTCATTGCAGACTCCTTTCCATTGAGCGCGCAGCTTAGCCTTTGTCTGCTCCAAAAGGCTACTTGGTGTTGGCCTGGCGCACGGGTGCGCTCAGTCCTCGTTGCGCAGCCCCAGCAAATGCTTCATCTCCTCGCCCCGCAACGGCGGGCTGAGCAGGTAACCCTGGACGAACGGGCAATCCAGCGCTTGCAGTCGGTCCAACTGGTCCTGGGTTTCCACGCCCTCGGCGACGATGTCGACGCCCAGCGCGCTGCCCAGTGACAGGATGCTGGTGACGATGGCGATGGTGCGGCGGTGGGTCATCATACGCGTGACGAACGAACGGTCGATCTTGATCGAATCGATCGGGTAGCGGTCGATGTAACCCAGCGAGCTGTAGCCGGTGCCGAAGTCGTCCAGTGCGATGTGCACGCCCAGCTTGCGCAAGTCGGCCAGGGCGATGGCCACGGTTTCCGGCTCGTTGAGAAACACCGATTCGGTGATTTCGATTTGCAGGTCGCGTGGGCTCAGCGACGTGCTTTCCAGGATCTGCGCGACCTTCGCCACGAATCCCACATGATTGAGTTCGGCGCCGGAGACGTTGACGTTCAGTCGCAACCCCGCAGCGGGGCTGGCGTCCCAGCGCTTGATCTCGGCGCAGGCCGTCTGCATGACCCAGCGGCCCATCTCGTGGATGATGCCGATGTCTTCCGCCACGGCGATGAACACGTCGGGCGGTACGTTGCCGAGCACCGGATGCTGCCAGCGAACCAGCGCTTCGACGCCGGCGACGCGGCGCGAGCCGGCGTGGAAAATGGGTTGGTAGACCAGGTAGAACTCTTCGCGCGCCAAGGCGTGCTTCAGCGCATTGCGCATCAACAGCAGGTCCACCGCCGCTTGGCGCATGGACAGGTCGAACAGCGCCCACTTGCCTGGGCCTTGCTTCTTCGCGGCATACATGGCGACGTCGGCATCGCGCACCAGATCTTCGGCACCGGTGTGCGCAGCGTCGAGGGTGACGATGCCGACACTGCACGAAGTGAAGATCGCCTGACCCTCGACTTCGACGGCAACGCCGAGTGCCTGGATAACGCGTTTTGCGGTGTCGATGGCCGCCTGCTTGGACGCCTCGCCGGTGTGGAGGATGGCAAACTCGTCGCCACCGATGCGCGCCAGGACAGCGTTGTCGGTGAGGCAGGATTGCAGTCGCTGCGCCACGATCTGCAACAGGATGTCGCCGGCGCGGTGACCCATGCCGTCGTTGATGTATTTGAAGCGATCCAGGTCCAGGTACAGCACCGCCGCATCGCGCTCGGCCTGGGCCAGATTGAAGACCTCCTGGATCTGCGCCATGAAGTAGGCGCGGTTCTTCAGCCGGGTCAGGTCATCGTGGAAGGCCGCGTAGGTCAGCTCTTCCTGGATCCGCTCGCGCTCCACCAGGCGAGAACGCAACGCCACCTGTTCCTCACGGTCGATCTGCGCTTGCCTGAGGCCTTCTTCGGCTTCCTTGCGCTCGCTGATATCACGCTGCACCGACACCCAGTGGGTGAACCAGCCTTTTTCGTTGGCCACGGGCACGATGCTCAATTGCACCCAGAAACGGGTGCCATCGCGGCGCGTGTTGATCAGTTCGACCTCGACCGGTTGCCACCGGGTCAGCGCGCTCCGGATCTGATCCAGGGTGCTGCGATCGGTTTCCTCGCATTGCAGGATGCGTGGTGTCTTGCCGACGATCTCTTCCAGGCTGAACCCTGTGGTCGCCAGAAACGCCGGGTTGCAGTAGACGATACGCGGGCCGGGCAGGTCGATCGGCTCGGCTTCGGTGATCAGGATAGCATCCTTGGCATGCACGACCACCGACTCCAGCAGGCGCAGCCGCTCGATGACCCCGGTGGGGCCATTGCTGACCGCCGGGTGCGGAGCGGTGTGGTACAGAGCGACCGAGTGGGTCTTGAGCGCATAGATCTGCGCAGCGCTGAGCAGCTTGAACGGCGGTGTCAGCGCCAGCAGGACGATGCCGGCGAGGACATCGCTGCTGTCCTTCACAGCGATACACACACGGTAGGTGTCTGCGAGCGACCCCAGGAAGTCCGGCACCGAATGAATGAAGGGCGAGCCGTCACCGATGTCGACCACGTCGCCGTAGGACATCAGCATGCGCAGCCAGGACTCGGTGGCCGCATCGACCGGCACCTCCCGTGTCGTACCGTAGGCGGCGGTCACCCGCCAGGCACCGGGCGGACCCTCGATGAGCAAGCCGCCGCAACACTGAGTGATGGCCGCCGCTGCCTGGATCAGACCTTTTAAAGCGGTGTTCGATGTAGCGTTTTCGGGAACAGCTGCAAGCATATGAAGGACCCAAGCAAGGAGGGGAGCGGCGACCTCCTGTCACGACATGTCATTTTGACATCATGGTGATGTTAGCACTACGCCTCCCGGTCGGACCCCCTCTACGCATTTAAATTGCGCGACCGCCTTTTATTTCCCGGCAGGCGGGGACGGGCAGCGATCAACGGTCGTCTACCCGGCGCCAGCGGTAGTGCCTGCATGCTCCCCTGGTTTGCTCAGAAGTACTTCAACCAGCCGATGTCACGGCGGCGTTGCTTGAGTTGCGCGAACCAGCGGGTGGGGAAGTACAGTGCGACGGCCAGTGCCACGGTCCATAGCCAGATCCCGCTCAGGCTGTCGAAGCCGTAGTACTTGCCCTGATTGAGGCCCCAGATCTGCACCGCGATCAGGTACATGGCTTTGAGCACCAGCAGGTGCAGCACATAGAAGAACATCGGCGCGCCGCCATAGCGTGACAGCACTTCGAGCACCGGGCGGCCTTCGAGGCGCTGGAACAAGGCGAGCAGCAGCAGCCCGGCGCCCATGGTGGGCATCAGGTACAGCAGTGACGGTGGGTACTTGGTCAGCGACATGAAACTCATGAAGGTGCGGACGTTGTCGTCCAGCACGCTCCATGGCTTCTCGCCGTAGCCGTTCAGGTAGCGGATGGCAATGAACCCCACGAGCAAACCCACACCCCAGTTCAGCAGCAGACGCAGGCGCCGTGCCGGGTCGGCGTCGCGACCGAACCAGGGGCCGGCGCAGTAGCCCAGTGCGATCAGCCCGATCCACGGCAGGATGGGGTAGGTCGTGCGCGCGCGGGTGAACTCGGTGATTTCCAGGAACGCGCGCTGGTGCAGGATCGACCAGATCTCGAAGAAGGGCGACTCTGCGGTCAGAACGATGCCGTCCAGCAGGTTGTGGCCGGCGACGATGAAGACACCCACGATCGCCAGCGCAGTACGGGGCAGATGGATGAGCGCGGCCAGCGCGATCATGCTCAGGCCGATGGCCCAGATCACTTGCAGCCACAAGGTGGTGGGCACCAGAGTCGCGTTCCAGGCGAAGTTGACCAGCGTCAGTTCCAGAAAGACCAGAAACAGTCCGCGCTTGAGGAGGAATATCGAGACTTCCCGTGGGCTATGGGATTGTCCGTACAGCCAAGCCGAGAGGCCGGTAAGGAAAACGAACACCGGGGCGCAGACCATGCTGCTGATGCGAGTGAAGAACAGTTCGGGAGGTGTGTTGACCGGATCCATGGGATCGCTGACCTGAACATGCAGAAAAAACGTTTCGCGCACATGATCGACGAGCATGAACAGCATGACCAATCCACGTAGTGCATCGATCGTCAGCATGCGCGTGCGTGATACCGCTTGGGTCGAGGCCGTGGAAAGCGAACTGGGAAAGGGTGGTGAAGGGGCAGCGTCGGCCATGGGCAGGCATCCAAAAATAAATCGGGATGCGAATGTTACGATATAACGTGAAAATTTGAAATTGCCGCTGTGCGAGCATTTCTCGTAGGAACGGTCACCGGCCGCAAAAAACGCCACTGTGTGTCATGGAAACCGGTGAGGCCCTTCGCGGCCACGGACCGCTCCTACGCGGCACTCCTTGTAGGAGCGGTCATCGGCCGCGAACAGAGCGCCGCCGTGTGTCAGGCAGTCACCAATTAGGCACTCTCTTCCTGCTGCAGTCGCTTGATCAAGGCTTGAGCCGCAGCTTCGGAGGACGCAGGGTTCTGCCCTGTGATCAGGTGGCCGTCCTCGACCACATAGCTGCCCCAGTCCGGACCCTTGGAGTACTCACCGCCATTGGCTTTGAGTATGTCTTCGACCAGAAAGGGCACCACATCCGTCAAACCGACCGCGTCCTCTTCGGAATTGGTGAAACCGGTGACCTTCTTGCCTTTGACGATGGAATCGCCATCGGGCGATTTCACGTTCTTGAACACACCCGGTGCATGGCAGACGGCAGCGACCGGTTTGTTGGCGGCATAGAACGCTTCGATGACGGTTTTCGAATCCGTGTCTTCAGCCAGGTCCCACAGCGGACCGTGCCCACCGGGATAGAACACGGCATCGAAATCGTAGGGGTCGACTTCGCTCAGCGGAAAGGTGTCGGCGAGGGCAGATTTGGCCTCTGCGTCATCGGCGAAGCGGCGGGTGGCGTCGGTCTGCGCATCCGGCTCGTCGCTCTTGGGGTCCAGTGGTGGTTGGCCGCCCTTGGGCGACACCAGCGTCACATCGGCGCCGGCGTCGATGAAGGCATAGTAGGGGGCGGCGAATTCTTCCAGCCAGAAGCCGGTTTTCTTGCCGGTATCGCCCAACTGATCGTGGGACGTGAGAACCATCAAGATCTTCATGCACATTTCTCCTGCAGGTGTGGGGATGCAATGCACGGCATTGCCCGGTTCCGTGTTCAGAAAGCACAGTGTTTAGAAAGCACAGTGTTCAGAAAGCACATGCACGCAGACGTTCAAGACAATCCCCCGGCGCCTCTCGTGCCGAACCGAAGGAACGCTGGCGGATCACTTCAGTCAGTTGCTGCAGGGCCGAGCCCCCGCACACGTCCGCTACCAAGAGGAGATGTCCCATGGCAACCGCATCCGTTCAATACCGCTTCAACGGTGAGTCGCGCAGCTGGACGCCACCGGCTCGGATCGAGCCGGGCCTCCACGCTGTGGTGATGCACCTGGTGCAATTGCACTTCGGCGACGGCGAAAATAGCCTGGTGATGCCCACCGCCGAGGACAGCGACGAGCAGGTTCTGGAGCAGGCGGCACGGATGGGGCTGACCGATATCCAGCTTCCCGATGCTCCCGCCAACTAGGCGCTGACCGCCCGGTACAGCGCGCGGATGAGGTCGGACTGAGTGATGATGCCCACCAGACGGCGCTCGCTGTCGATGATCGGAATGTGCCGATGGCCGTTCTCCGAAAACACCGGCACCAGCTCGGTCAGCAGCCGATCGGCGCTGGCGACGCGCACCGAACGGGTCATGATCTGCCCAACGCTGCTGGTCGTCGGCCGATTGCGTCCGGGTCGCAGCAGGGCGCGCAGGTGCCAGGCCACGCCGTCGTGGGCGTCCAGGTCCAGTTGCCGCATGAAATCGGCCACGGTGACGATGCCTATCAGATGGCGCTGGCGATCGATGACCGGCAGGGCCTTGATCTTGTGCTTGCGCATCAGTGCCCAGACCTCGCGTAGCGGCATCTCCTGGCGTGCGGTGATCGGTTCCCGACTCATGACTTCGGCACAGCGCAGCTCGCCCATGTTGCGCTGATAGGCCGATGCTTCGGCCAGTTCGAGCAATGTCTGCAGGTCGTTGCGATCGACGTCGAGGACCTGGTTGTAGTGCACCAGCGCGGCGTCCAGGTCGGCGCGGCTGAATCGTCCTGTGGCCGATGGTTGGGGCGTCGCAGGCACATGAGGCCAGGGCCGACGCGTCAGGTTGTTGTAGAGCAGGCCGGCAGCCACCAGCAGCAGCGAGTCGAGCAGGACCGGATTCACGGCATAGGCGAAGTGTTCGCAACCCATCACGACCATCAGCAGTGCCGCCGCGCCACCGGGTGGGTGCAGGCAGCGGGCGGCGAGCATCAGTGCGATTGCCAGGCCTACGGCGAGGGCGGCGGCCAGGGTCGGATCGGGAATCCATTTGGCGCAGGCAATGCCGACCAGCGCGCTCAGCGTATTGCCACCGGCCACTGCCCAGGGTTGGGCCAAGGGGCTGGCGGGGAGGGCGAACACCAGCACGGCGCTGGCACCAATGGGCGCCACGATGGCCAGCCCCAGGGCGCCGTGCTCGGAGGCCCAGTGCCCCTGCAGGCCCAGCGCTGCAAGCACCCCGACCACCAGCACGCCCAGGGCGGCACCGATGCAGGCACGCCATTTTTCCCGGGCATTGATCGGTTGGCGGGTCGGCCAGAGGCGGGTGAAGATATTCATTGCAGGTGCTTGAGTTCCGGCTGTGAAACAGGGCCGGCATCAGTATCCGGCCTCACATTCCCCTGTAGCAGCGGCGCGAGCCGCGTCACAGGCCACGCGGATCATCTGACCCCACGCAGTGCCATCGGACGCAGCTTGCGCAGCTGCTACAGGTATTGGGTGGCCGCGTCGGGCGCCAATGCGACAGCCCAGACACGGCGCGATCAACCCACCGTATCAATGGGGCGCGCGGCGGATGGTCTTCATCAGATCCTGCGGGCTGATCTGACCCACCACATTGACGCCACTGCCCGGCTGCGGCAGGTCCAGGATATGCCCCTTCATCTTGCCGATCACGTGCATCTCGCACGGCTTGCAGTCGAACTTCAGGGTCAGCACTTCATCGCCATGAATCAACTGCATGGGCGCAACCTTGGTTTTCACCCCGGTCACACCCTTGGCCTGCTTGGGGCACAAATTGAACGAGAAACGCAGGCAATGCTTGGTGATCATCACCGGCACTTCGCCCGGCTCTTCATGGGCCTCGTACGCGGCATCGATCAGCTTGACCCCGTGGCGATGATAGAAATCGCGAGCCTTCTGGTTGTACACGTTGGCCAGGAACGACAGGTGCGATTCCGGATACACCGGCGGTGGGGTCGTCTCGGCCTTGCGGCTGCCACGCGGATGGGCCAGCACGCGCGCGGTGGTCAGCGCCTCGATCGCTTCGCGACGCATCGCCTTGAGCTGCGAGTTGGGAATGAAAAACGCCTGCGGTGCATCTAGTTCGATGGCCGTTGCATGGTACTGGGTAGTGCCCAGTTGCCCCAGCAGGTCACGCAGCTGATCCAGCGCCTGCTCCGGTTTGTTGGCCGGCCCGAACGGGCCTTCCAGCGCTACATCCACGCGCACGCCTTCTTCGCTGGTGGCGGTCAGTTGCAAACGTTGCTCGCTCAACTGCACGCGCCAGGCCACGCCGACGCGCCGCTCGGCGGAAGTCTTCTGCAGCGCCTGCTGCCAGTTGTGGTCCAGGTTGCGATTGAGCGGGTGGTTGGGGCGCAACTGGAACAGCCCAGCCGGCATCTCGTTGGGTTCGACGCGATAGCGATAGCGCTTCTGACCGTCTTCGTCGAACTCGCTCTTGAGCTCGGCGATGTTGGCGCGGAAACCTACGACTTCGCGCTTGACCAGCACGTTCAGGCCGTCGCCGTTGGACAGCGGCTGCTCGCTGACGACCAGCATGTCACGCTTGGCGACTTTCTCCACGCGTCCGACCGGCAGGCCGGTGAAGGTGGGCGAATCGAACGCACCGATGTCGATCTTGCGCTCGCTGACGAAATAGTCGGTGCTGCCGCGGTGGAAGGTCTTGTCCGGGTCCGGCACGAAGAAGTGTGCGGTACGACCGCTGGAAGCCCGGGCCAGATCCGGACGGTCTTCCAGCACGTCGTCCAGGCGCTGGCGGTAATAGGCGGTGATGTTCTTCACGTAGCCCATGTCCTTGTAGCGGCCTTCGATCTTGAACGAACGCACGCCGGCCTCGACCAGCGCGCGGATGTTGGCGCTCTGGTTGTTGTCCTTCATGGACAGCAGGTGTTTCTCGTAGGCCACCACGCGACCCTGGTCATCCTTGAGGGTGTAGGGCAAGCGGCAGGCCTGGGAGCAGTCGCCGCGGTTGGCACTGCGCCCGGTCTGCGCGTGGGAGATGTTGCACTGCCCGGAAAACGCCACGCACAACGCACCGTGAATGAAGAACTCGATGGCTGCATCGGTTTCTGCGGCAATGGCGCGGATTTCACCCAGATCCAGTTCCCGCGCCAGTACCAGCTGGGAGAAGCCGGCCTGGTCGAGGAATTTGGCCCGCGCCAGGGTGCGGATGTCGGTCTGGGTGCTGGCGTGCAGCTCGATCGGCGGAATATCCAGCTCCATGACCCCCAGGTCCTGCACGATCAAGGCATCCACGCCGGCGTCGTACAACTGGTGTATCAGCTTGCGCGCCGGTTCCAGTTCGTTGTCGTGCAGGATGGTGTTGAGCGTGGTGAACACCCGCGCGTGATAGCGGCGAGCGAAGGTCACCAACTCGGCGATATCGCTCAGCTCGTTGCTGGCGTTGTGACGCGCGCCGAAGCTGGGCCCGCCAATGTAGATGGCGTCGGCGCCATGCAGGATGGCCTCACGGGCGATGGCTACGTCGCGTGCGGGGCTGAGCAGTTCGAGGTGGTGCTTGGGCAGGGACATGTTTTTCTGGTCTGAGTCATCACGGTCAAGGTCGCTATTGTAGCGGCGAATGACCACAACGGCACGGCCCGCGCGTCGCAGCGCTGTCTGTTGCGGGAAGACGGATCGAACCGCCGAGTGGGGCTGGCGTCTACCGGGCAGCGTCCGTGCCGCAGCCAATCAGGGATACCGCCGATGAGCAAGTCCATCACCGCCCAGGATCTGGGCATCGACATCACCGAGCGGCACGGCCTGTTCAAGTGGTTGCTGGCCAGCTTTCTGATGGGTAAGCGCATTCAGGCCGATATCGCCGTTCAGGCCTATCGGGTGCTGGTCGAAAAACACGGTCGCGATACGCCGCGCAAGCTGGGCCACTGCACGCATCGCGAGTTGGTGGCCATGCTGGGCGAGGCGCATTACGTGCGCTATGACGAGAGTACGGCGACGCGGCTGAGCGCGCTGGCGAAGACATTGACGGCGGAGTACGGCGGCAGTGTCAGCCAGATGCGCGAGGCCAGTGCCGATCGCACGGATTTTGAACGCAGGTTGGCACAGTTCGATGGGGTAGGGCCCAAAACCGTGGAGATCTTCATGCGCGAAGCCGGCGGAGCCTTGTTTTGAGCATGGACCAAGTACGCGTAGGCTGCGCCGGTTGGAGCCTGCCGCGCGAGTACGCTGAGCACTTTACGGGCGACGGCACCCATTTGCAGCGCTATGCCTCACGGTTGCGTTGCGTGGAAATCAACAGTTCGTTCTACCGTCCGCATCGCCCACAGACCTATGCCCGCTGGGCCGCGTCGGTGCCGGACGACTTCCGCTTCTCGGTGAAGGTGCCGAAACAGATCACCCATGTGCAGCGCCTGCGCGACTGCGCCACGGGCCTCGATGAATTCCTGGCGCAATGTGGTGAGCTGGGCAACAAGCTCGGCTGCCTGCTGGTGCAATTGCCGCCGTCTCTGGCTTTCGAAGTGCAGGCTGCCGAGGATTTCTTCCGTTGTTTGCGCGAGCGATTTGCAGGCCATGTGGTGCTCGAACCGCGCCATGCTTCCTGGGTCGAGGCCGAGCCGATCCTGCAGGCTTACCGCATTGCCCAAGCGGCGGTCGATCCTTCACGCATCGCCACCGATATCACCCCTGAAGGCTGGCGCGGCTTTCGTTATTGGCGACTGCACGGTTCGCCGCGCATCTATCACGACGCGTACAGCGCTGAATATCTGGCACACCTGCGCCTGCTCCTGGCCGAAGCCGCCACCGACGCCGAGGTATGGTGCATATTCGACAACACCGCCTCCGGCGCCGCGACAGCAGACGCGCTGCGCACCACCAACCCTCCAGAAAATCCACCCCTGTAGCAGCTGCGCAAGCTGCGTCGGCGGTACCTACGGTGTATCTGGATAAACGCGTTGAACCCGGACGTGGCTCGCGCCGCTGCTACAGGGGAATGCGGTGAGGCCGGTGAGGCCGGA
>NZ_DJUS01000134.1:2852-25048 GCF_002438365.1 Pseudomonas sp. UBA6276 | reverse complement strand
GCAATCCCTGTAGCAGCTGCGCAAGCTGCGTCGGCGGTGCCCGCGGTGTTTCTGGATGACCGTGTTGAACCCGGACGCGGCTCGCGCCGCTGCTACGGGGTGCGGTGTTGCAGGCTGCGTTCGATGCGGGCGAGGCCTTCGGTCAGCAGTGCGCGCGGGCAGCCGAAATTCAGGCGAACGAATTGCTCCAGTCCTTCGCCGAACTCCGGGCCGGCGCTCAGGCCCACTCGAGCTTGTTCAAGAAAAAACCGCTGCGGATTGTCCAGGCCCAAAGCCGAGCAGTCCAGCCAGGCCAGGTAGGTGCTTTGTGGCGCATGCACCACGACGCCGGGCAGCCGCGTACGAATCGTTTCCAGCAGGTAGTCGCGATTGCCCTGCAGATAGGTTTTCAGCTGTTCCAACCACTCGCCCGGCTGCGCATAGGCGGCATGGGTGGCTTCCATCCCCAGCGGATTGACGCTGTCGACCATGCCCACCCGTGCCGCGTCGAAGCGAGCGCGCAACGAAGGATTCTGGATCACTGCAAAGGCTGTCTTGAGCCCCGCCACGTTGTAGGTCTTGCTTGCGGACATCAGGGTAATGGTGCGCTGCGCCACTTCCGGCGACAGCGACGCGACAGGGATATGCCGACGTCCATCGAACTGCAGGTCCGCGTGGATCTCGTCGCTGATGATCAACACATCCTGCGCCACGCAAATTTCGGCGATCGTGCGCAGTTCGTCGCGGCTATAGGTCTTGCCGATCGGGTTGTGCGGATTGCTCAGCAGGTACGCCGAGCTCTCGGCCAGCGCCTGCTGCAGCCGCTCCGAGTCGCACGCCCACTGACCTTGTGCGTCGGCCCGCAACGGCACCTCGATGCTGCGCATCTTCCAGTGCCCGGCTGCCTGGCGCAGCGGCGGATAGTTGGGGGTATGCACCACCACGCCATCGCGTTCGGCCACCAGACCGTGCAGCGCCATGTTGACCCCAGGCACTACACCCGGCAGAACCACGATGTCCTGCATCTGCACCTGCCAGTCATAGTGCTCGCGCAGGTAATCGACCAGCACCTGACGCAGTTCGTCCGAGGGCACGCTGTAGCCCAGAACCGGATGGGTCAGACGCGTCTGCAAGCGTTCGATGACCGCAGGCGGTGCGGCGAAATCCATGTCGGCGACCCACATCGGCAATACATCTTCGGGGTAGCGGCTCCATTTGGTACTGCCCGTGCCGGTGCGGTCGAACAGCGTGTCCAGGTCTGTACTCATCGTGTGCTCATGGCTGCAATGCATGGAGAATTCAAAGGCTTGTACGGGCATAGTAACCAGCCAAGGTGACTGCGGCCAGTCACGCCTATCAAGCCAGTCCATACAGCCGAAAAAAGATATTCAATGTTTTTTTAAAACTTTTTCGCGAAGCCCTTGGTCATTGCTGTAAGCGAGTTCACCTACTCGTTCTGCCACTGACCCAAAGGACTACAATCATGATCCGCGATGACCGTATCGCTCCAGACGGCTACACCACCCCGGTCTACCATGACCACGCCACAACCGCGCCGTTGCTCAAGCGAATTTCGTGGAGTGCGATTCTCGCCGGTGTGGTACTTGCCATGGTGGTTTCGTTGTTGCTCAACCTGTTGGGTACTGCCATCGGTACAGCCACCATCGATCCAATGCAAGAAGCCAATCCGCTGTCGGGCATCGGCACCGGTGCCGGTATCTGGGTCGTGGTCAGCGCAGTCATCTCGCTGTTCGTGGGCGGTTGGGCTGCTGGCCGTCTGGCACAGCGCGAAGGCGCTTTCCACGGTCTGCTGGTCTGGGCGAGCGTTTCGCTGATCACTGTCTACCTGGTATCCAGCGCAGTCACCGGCGTTGTCCGTGGCGGTCTGAACCTGGCTGGCAGCGGCGTATCCGCACTGGGCAGTGGCATCGCTCAAGTCGCTCCTGCACTGGGCGACAAGATCCAGGATCAACTGCGTCAGCAAGGCATCGACTTCAACCTGGAGGATATCCAGGGCGAGATCGAATTGGCCATGCGTCAGACCGGCAAGCCTGAACTGAACCCCGACAACGTCAAGCAGGAAGCTCAGGCGACTCAACAAGACGCGCAGAACACCGCTCAGCGCAGCGCCGAGAACCCTCAGCAAGCCGACAACCAGCTGTCTGGTCTGATGGATCGCATCAAGGCCAAGGGCGACCAGGCTTGGGATGCTGCTGACCGCGAAGCGCTGGTCAATCTGATCAAGGCACGTGGCAACAAGACCGATGCTGAAGCCAACCAGATCGTCGATCAGGCCCAGGCCAGCTACCGTCAGGCTTATGCCAAGTATCAGGAACTGAAAGCTCAGGCCGAGCAGAAAGCCCGTGAAGCTGCCGAAGTGGCCGCCAAGCGCGTTTCGCAAGGCGCCTGGATCCTGCTGATCACCCTGGTGATCTCGGGTCTGGTAGCCGCCGGTGCCGGTGTACTGGGTCGTCGTACTCAGCCACCTGCCAAGGTCGTTGCTGCGGTCTAATCGATCCGCACACGTAACACGGTTGTAGAAAAGCCCACGCTGATCAGGTCAGCGTGGGCTTTTTATTCGGCTACGATTGTGCGGTTCGAGGTCAATGACATTCGACTGAAGTAAGGCTCAGCCCAATAGGCTTTCGTAGGGAATGTTCATCCCGACATGCAGGCGCTTGATCATCGCAAGACTCAAGGAGCGTTTGGCGTTCAATACCTCAGACACACGCCCACTCGAGCCGATGAAGGGCTCCAGATCGCGCATGCTCAGGCCTCGCTGGTCCATTCGAAATTTTATCGCCTCGATAGGATCGGACGGACCGATAGGGTAATACTGGTCTTCGTATTTCTCGATGAGTATCGCGAGAACTTCCAATTCATCGGCACGAGCAGTACCAGGCTGCGCACCCCACAGCTCTTCCATGCGAGCGAATGCGTTCTGAAGGTCTGTCTCGTTACGGATGGGTTTGAGATTCATCAGATGGTCTCCACGTCGATCTGGTCATACTGGGCATGAGTGCCAATGAACTTAACCCATGCAATCTGGTGGTTGTAGTCGATCGCTACGACCAAGCGATACTTGTTGCCTGCTACGTTGAAAACGACCCTGCCTGCTTTGATGATGCTTGCTGTACCGATCTCGGCTTTTAGTGCCTGAGGGGTAAGCCAGCTGGCGTTGATCATGAGATTGTGCCACTCGATCAACGGCCGCTGCGCGTCACCGTGTCCGTTCCGCTCCCAGAATTCTCGCAGTGTTCGCTTGGCGATGACTCTCATGATAAATGCGGATCTCCCTTTTTGGGAGGATTTTCTGGTTCAATTGCGTGAGGGTCAAGTGTCGTTCTGGTGCCGGATGTGTATTGACCTACCCCATTGCACCACCAGTACTGTCGCTGAGCCAACAGCGGAGCGACAGGTTGCATCATAACGATCGCTCCTTTGCTGCCAAATGCCCTGCCTATGGTGTTTCACCCTTGGCACGATAGCTGCTCAAGCCCCTGCGAGCGCGACTATACGAATAGAGGCTCCTCATCTTTTCGTAGCGTTCAGGAGCTTCATCCATGGGTTCAACATCGGGCCGCAAGCCCAGTGGTTCATATCGCGCTTTCGTATCAAGCAGCGTGGCATTGTTCACCGCCACCAGTTTGGGTCTGGCCCACGCCGAGGATACCCAGCTGTCCACGGTGGTGGTGACGGGCGCGGCGCGCAGCGAAGCGCAAAAGGCCAAGGTCGAACTGGACAAGACCCCCGGTACCACCGCGGTCGTCGACATGAAAGAAGTCGAGAAA
Source organism: Pseudomonas sp. UBA6276 (assembly GCF_002438365.1). Taxonomy (NCBI): domain Bacteria; kingdom Pseudomonadati; phylum Pseudomonadota; class Gammaproteobacteria; order Pseudomonadales; family Pseudomonadaceae; genus Pseudomonas; species Pseudomonas sp. UBA6276. The sequence goes on along the minus strand of NZ_DJUS01000134.1, from coordinate 21,278 downwards.
GGCCGTGCCTCCAATGCCGAAGACGTACTTGCGCTACAACCGGGGGTGTTCGCGCAGGCCACCAGCGGCACCGGTGCCAACAAGATTTCGATTCGCGGTTCGGGTTTGAATACCTTCTATCAGGGCTATGCCCTGGGCATCAAATTCCTCTACGACGGACTGCCGATCACCGGGCCGGGCGGGACTCAGGAAGACCTGCTGAACATGGCCGCAGTCGATCACACCGAAGTGCTGTACGGCGCCAACGCCTTCAAGCACACGGCGCTGTCGCTGGGTGGCGCGATCAACTTCGTCAGCCGCACCGGACGCACGTCCCCAGGCAACTACGCACGGTTCGAAGCGGGCAGTTTCGGCTACCGCAAACAGCAACTGAGCACCGGTGGCGTGGTCGGCCACAGCGACTACTATGTCAGCGTGCTGCACAACGAGCGCGACGGCTATCAGGACAACACGGCCAACAAGGGCCGCGACCTGATCGCCAACTTCGGTCATGTGTTCAGCCCCAAACTGGAAACGCGTTTCTTTCTGCGCTACCGCGAAGAACAGCTCACCAATGGCAACACCCTGACTCGAGCCCAGCTCAAGCACGATCCGCGCAGCAACGACGTCCCCACTGGTCGCAAGAAGGACGGCACCACCTTGCTGGGCAGCAACACCACCTACAGGTTCGACGACGACTCGACCCTGGAAGTGGGCCTGGGGTACAACGACTACCCGTTGCTCAACGGCTGGCGTTATTCGGTTTCGCCACAGGACTGGCGCTCCAAGGACACCAGCGTGGTCCTGCGCTATCGCCGCGCCCACGACGAACTGTTCGGCCTGCCCAGCGACAGCAGCATCACCTTCAGCAATACCCTGGCCTACCTGGGCGATGTCAAATCCCACAGCCGCAGCACCGGCCAACTGTTGCAGTACACAAAGTACACCGGCTCGCGCGACAGCGTGCTGGCGCTGGGCAACGAGCTGCAGCTCAACGACAGAACCTGGCTGTCCACCGGGCTTTCTTTCATCAACATCAAGCGCAAGGCCGAGATCGAATACACCACCGGGGTGAACACCAGCGAGTTTCCCGATGGCGTGAACTACTCCGAGTGGGACACCGCGCCGCGGCTGGGCCTGCGGTACGAACTGACGCCGGACATCCAGCTGTTCGGCAACGTCAGCCGCTCCATCGACCCGCCCGTGACCTGGCAGCTGGGCAGCACCGGCTCGCCGTTCATACGCGACGTGAAACCCCAGAAGGCCACCACCGCCGAGCTGGGCGTGCGTGCCAGTGCCGGGATTTTCGATGGCAGTCTGACGTTCTATCGGTCCTGGATCGATGACGAGATTCTGTCCGTGGTGGTGCGTCAGGCCTCGGCCAATCAAGACCAACTGGTGGCTTCGTCCAACGCCAGCCCGACCATTCACCAAGGCGTCGAGGCGGGATTGAATGCGCTGCTGTGGGAAGGGGAGAACGGCGACACGCTGAACCTGCGCCAAGCCTACACCTTCAACGATTTCTACTATCGCCACGACAACACCTTCGGCGGCAACGAACTGCCCAGCCTGCCACGCCACGTGTACCAGGCCGAGCTTCAGTACCAGCAGGCCGGAGGCTTCTACGCCCAACTCAACCTGCGTTCGGCCTCCAGTTACTTCATCGACTACGCCAACAGTTTCAGCGCGCCGTCCTACACCATCCTCGGCGCCCGCATAGGCTTCGAAGCCCCAAGCAAACGCTGGGACGTGTTCCTGGACATGCGCAACCTGACCGACGAACGCTACGCCACCGCAGCCAACACCACCTACGACGCCCGCGGGCAGGATTCGGCCAATTTCTACCCGGGGGATGCGTTCAATGTCACGACTGGCGTTGCGTTTCGGTTTTGATCGGTGCGTTGGCCTGTACGCTCAACCCAGGTATGGTTTCGCATGGGTACCAGTAACGACAAGGATGTGGCACATGTACGAACAAAGCACTTGTGACTCAAGCACGATTCGTCTGCGAGCGGCACAAATGGAGGATGCACAACAACTCGCACATGTTCATCTGGCCGCCTGGCAGGCGGCCTACCAAGACCTTCTTTCACCGTCCTACCTGCTGGCGCTTGAAGACAAGCTGGAGCAGCGGGCAAACGTGCTACGCGAGGCGATCGTTCAGCGGACAATGTCGTTGGGGGTGATCGAGCGAAGCGGGCAAGTCCTGGGTTGGGCCTCGTTCGGGCCCAGCAGGGATGCTGAGGCGGGTTCGGCTACGGCCGAACTGCGCGCTATCAATCTGCTGCCCGAGGTCTGGTCGCAAGGTCTGGGTCGCCAGTTGTGGCAGGTCATCCAAGAAAACCTCACGCGCGACGGCTACACCGACGTGACCGCGTGGGTATTGGCGGGGAACGAGCGGGCAATCGGGTTCTATCAGGCCATTGGGTTCGTCCGCGAACCTGGCAGCGAGCGAACGGTGGTTGAGGATGGGGAATCTCTGTCGCTGGTGCGTTATCGCACACAGTTGATCCCGTCTCTGGTGCAGACGCCGCTGCTGACGCCTCGTCTTGAAATAGTCGCCCCGAATGTTGCCCTGGCACAGCTCTTGGCGGATGCCTTGAACGCGAGTTACGAAACCCATCGTCTGTTTCTGGTTTGGAGCCGGCCACGCTGGGAGCTGACCGATACGCTGGACACCCTGCAGCGAGCGCAGAGCGATTTCGTCCGCCACGATGCGGAGAAAAAGTTCTTCCTGCTGACTCGCGAGCACCCGCAGCAACTGGTGGGGTGTATCGGCTTCACCCCCAAGGCCGATGGCTCCCACGAGATAGGCTACTGGGCGAACCAATTATTCCAGGGCCGGGGTTTGATGCGCGAAGCATTGACGGCACTGATTGCCCAGTTGCCTGGAGCACATTTGTACCTGACGACGTCTTCGGCCAACACCGCCAGCCGCCAGCTCGCGGAGTCGGTCGGGTTTCGTCTGGTTCGTACCTTGGTCGGCGATCGTCGATCCGATGTCTTCGGGGTGTGTGACACGCTGGTGTTCAACTGGCCCGCAGTGCGGCCTGCAGCATTCGAAGATGCGGCGCAGATCGCTGATGTGCATATCCGCAGTTGGCAGCAGGCGTATCGTGATTTGATGGATCAAGCTTATCTGGACGGACTGGACCAGACCTTGCTGCAGAGACAGGCAAACTGGGAACAGAGCATCACAGGGCACGATTCGCAAGTGCAGGTCGCCTCGTTGGCGGACGCTGTCGTCGGCTGGATATCGTTCGGGCCCAGCCGCGACCACGATGCAGACCCTCAACGAGTGGGCGAAGTGATGGCTGTGTATGTACTGGCCGAACACTGGGGCTCCGGAGTAGGGCGGCGATTATGGCTGGCAGCCCTTGCTCGGCTGGCCGAGCAGGGCTATGAAAAAGTCACGCTGTGGGTACTGGTCGAAAACGTACGGGCGATCAGGTTTTATCAAGCCGCTGGACTTGCCGAGGAGCCGGAAACACGACGGATGCTCGAACGCGGCGGGATGAAATTGCAAGAAGTCCGGTACAGCGGCCGTCTTTGACTGAGCGGGGTAGGTCTCATGCAGCTGTATGTCGTTCGTCATGGCGAAACATGGGCCAATGCCGAGCATCGGTATGGAGTTCACGCCGTTGCAACTTGACGACCAGAAACATCATTGGCTGGAAGCATCCTCCTGAACCCCGTCGATGGTCAGCAGTTGCTCCAGTATCTGCTTGGCCTGCGCGCCTGAAGTGCGTTTGAGTTCGATGGTGATGCTGTCGGTGTCGTCACGATTGCCTTTTTCGACGATGAATTGTCTGACCTTGCCCGCGCGGTTGCCCATCACTTCGTTGACCTTTTTCAGGGAAAGCGTCTGCGACGGGGCGATCAGTTTGATGACATGGACCTGCACGCGGTTGCGGTAGACCCGCTCCATAGGTTTTATGGCGATCAGGATCACCAGAATGATAAAGGTGGCGGCGGTGCTGACCACGTACAGCCCACCGCCTACCGATAGGCCGATGGCGGCGACTGTCCAGAGGCTGGCCGCCGTGGTGAGTCCGCGAATCACTTCGCCGCGCAGCAGGATCGAGCCGGCGCCCAGGAAACCAATACCTGAAACCACCTGCGCCGCCACCCGCGAGGGGTCGAGTTCGGTGTGCGCCATGGCCAGGGCATCCTGAAAGCCGAACGACGATACGATCATGAGCAGGCACGAGCCCACGCACACCAGCATGTGAGTACGCAGACCTGCGGCCCACAGCAGCCGTTCGCGTTCGAGCCCGATCAGGCTGCCGAGCAGGGCAGCCAACAGCAGGCGGATACACATTTCCCAATCGGTGAGCATGGTTGACCTCCTTGGTAAGGGTGGAACCCGCCGTCGTTGGCGTCGGGTTCCAAATTGACGATAGGCATGCTGACGACTGCAGGCGCTTATTGTTCACGATAAATAGGTGAAGAATTCTTCGCGGACGATGACCGCTCCCACGGATGATTGATATCAGGTGTTTGTTGACAGGGCTGTAGTGAAGTTTCAAGTGTTCGAATCAAGGCAGTCGTTCATCACCAAGTGTGTGCTGGCGGCCACTTGGCCGCTCTAATGTGCTGTTTTAACGCGTTTCAGCCGCTCAATAGCTGGCACGCTCTCTGCTATCACCCTGTTGCCAATAAATAAGCACCGTCTTTATTCAGGGCGGTGTTATATGAGTCAAGCAGGAGCAGGGAATGAACGGGGAAGTCATTGCAACAACGACGGCACGCAATCGCTTGCCGTCGGCGCTGGGCGCGGGGGCGACATTGCTGTTTATCGGCCAACTTCATGCCGCACCCGTCACCGAATCGGCCGAGCAGAAGCCGACCAGTCAACTCAGTACCGTAGTTGTTCAGGGTGCCAGGCTGGACGAGAACCAGCGCGCCGAAACGGCTTTGAAGGAAGTGGCAGGTGGGGTCAACTATGTTGATTCAGCGGCCGTAGAAAAGGGGCGCGTGTCGACCAGTACCGATATCTTCGCTCTGCAGCCCGGTGTAATCGCCACGCAGGGCGGCGGCAGCAACGACGGCACACGGATTTCCATTCGTGGGTCGGGTATCAACAAGGGCGTGGGTTATTTCCGCGCTGGCATCTTCTACCTGTTCGACGGCCTGCCGGTGTCCGGGCCTGGCGGTACGCCCTATGAACTGTTCGAGCCGCTGGGCCTGAGCCATACCGAAGTGCTGCGCGGCGGCAATGCTTTCGATATTGGCTCGTTGTACCTGGGCGGTGCGATCAACTACGTGACCAAGACCGGCTACAATTCCGCGCCCTTGCAAGTGCGCTATGAGGCCGGTAGTTACGGCTATCAAAAGCGTCAGATCAGTTCAGGGCAAGTGCTGGGCCCGCTCGACTATTACGTCAGCCTCACCGACTCGGCGTCGGATGGTTTTCAGGATCAAACCCAAGGCAAGAGCGCCGGTTTCGCCGGCAACATCGGCTACCAGTTTTCGCCGCAGTTGAAATCCCGTCTCTACTACCGCTATCGCACCACCGATAACGAGACGCCTGGTTACATCACCCGCGCGCAACTCAAGGACGATCCCGAGCAGGCCAACCCGGCCAGTGTGAACGTACGTGCGCATCGCAAACAGCCAGGTTCGACCTGGGTAGCGAGCAAGACCCAATACACCTTCGATGACGATTCCAACCTGGAAGTGGGATTGGTCTACCACGACTATCCAATCGACGCGCGACAGGGCGTCAACCGCACGACCTGGGGCTTCAGCGATTATTCCGCCAGTTTGAAATACGACCGCTTGGATACGTTGTTCGGCAAGAACAGCATCACTCGATTCAACGCGCTGCGGACCGAGCATTTGAATGCTTACGCCAAGACCAAGGTGCGGATTTCTTCCGGTATCACCGCCAACCTGCCGTCCGGGGCGTTGGTGCGCAAGGCTGAGTACGAAGGCTCCGACACCGTGTTGAGCGCCAGCAATGAAACCGAGTGGATCGACAACACGCTGTGGTTGAGCGCAGGACTTTCCGCCGTGGAGTTCCAGCGCAAGGCCAAGGTGTCGTATCCGATAGGTGGCGAGGCCGACAACCCCAACAACCCCATCGAAAAGAACGACTGGGAGTTTGCCCCCAGGGTGGGCGTGCGTTATCAGATCAATCCCAATTGGCAACTGTTCGGCAACCTCAGTCGCACGGTCGAGGCGCAGCAATCGTGGGCTTATGTATCCGGGGCGCAGGTGTTCAAGTCCGGGCCGGCCACCGGGCTCAACTCCGGCGGACAGAAACTTGAACCGCAGATTGCCGATACGTTGGAATTTGGCACCCGTGGGCAGTTCGGCAACAACAACTGGGACCTGACGTTCTATCGGTCCCACGTGCAGGATGAGCTGCTCTCGGTGATCATCAGAGAGGCCACGTCTACCGCCGATGCGCTGACCTCCGAATACAACGCCAGCAAGACCATTCACCAGGGTGTGGAGCTGGGTCTGGATTCTCTGCTGTACCAGAACGATGGTGATTCGTTGCACCTGCGTCAGTCCTATACCTACAGCGACTTTTTCTACCGCGATGACGAGCAGTTCGGCAGCAATCGGTTGCCCGGCATTCCCAAACACAATTACCAGGCTGAACTGCGTTATGACTTCAGCAATGGCGTCTATGTGGGCGTGAACACTTACTACGCCTCCAAGACACCGGTGGATTTTGCCAACACCAAGGACGCCGGTTCTTACAACCTGTGGGGCGCGATACTGGGCTGGGATTCGCCGAAGAAGGATTGGAATGTCTATCTGGACCTGCGCAATTTGACCGACGAGAAGTACGCCGCCTCCATCAGCCCGACGTTCAATGCCAACGGCAACGATGTCAGGGCGATCATTCCGGGGGATGGTATAGGTGCGTATGCGGGGGTGCAGTACAGCTTCCGGTAATTCAATGCCTACCGTAGGAGCGGTCATCGGCCGCGAAAGGGGCGCTGTGGTGTATCAGGCAGACCGAATCGCGCCCTTCGCGGCCACGGACCGCTCCTACGGGGGGCTATCTCTCACAAGTGTTGCTGGGGCAGCAGTCACTGAGCAGTTGCGGCTATTTCAAACATCCAGCCGCTACCTGATATCAAAAAAGTTCCCTGTTCAGGGCACTTGGTGATTGGCACGAACACTGCAATCTCCAACTTTATCGATGAGGTCGCAGACGTCATCACCCGAGTCCGACTATACCAATAGAAGCTCGCCTTATATTCATTGGGTGGGAGCAACACCGTTGAAGTTACATGCCTTTACGCCGTCATTGAACAATCGGCGCAGCAGCGCTTTTCGTTATACCGAACTTGCCTCAGGCCTGAGCGCCTGCCTGTTGTTCAACGTCACGCCGGCGCTGGCCGATACGGCCGAGCAACGCTTGCAAACGGTCACCGTGCAGGCGGCCAAGGCGACACCGGTCGAGCAGGCGCGGGCCAGGCTTGCGGAAGTGCCCGGTAGCACCAGCCTGGTCGACCAGGCCGAGGTCAACAAGGGCCGTTCGGCCAGCCTCGAAGACACCCTGGCCTACCAGCCTGGCGTGTACGCGCAGTCGGCGGGGGGCAATGACGCGATCAAGATTTCCATCCGTGGTTCCGGCGCGAATGCTTCGCCCGGCTACTTTCGCGAAGGCACCAAGTTTCTCTTTGACGGCTTGGCCCTGACCGGCGCCGGGGGCACGCCGTACGAACTGCTGGACGGGCAGGGCCTGCAGTACACCGAGATCCTGCGCGGCGCCAATGCATTCGAGTACGGCGCCTTGTCGTTGGGCGGTGGCATCAACTTCATCACCCACACCGGCTACAGCGCACCGGGCAGCCAGATCAAGCTCGAAGGCGGCAGTTTCGGCTGGCAGAAACAGACCCTGCGCACCGGTGGTGTGGTGGGCGATGCGGATTACTTCGTCAGCGTCGACAACGCTCGACGCGATGGTTATCAGGATTACACTTTCAGCAAGTCCCAAGGCGTGGTGGGCAATTTCGGCTACCGCTTCAGCCCGAAGCTGCAGACCCGCCTGATCGTGCGTTATCGCGAGGAATTCCACGAGAATGCCGGGGCCTTGACCCGTGCCCAGCTCAAACACGACAGCACCCAGACCAATGCGGCCACGCGCACCAGCCGCGGCGACTCCACCAAACGCGGGTCGACCTGGGTGGCGAGCAAGACCACCTACACCTTCGACGACGACGCGACCCTGGAATTCGGCATCGGCTACCACGACTACCCGCAGATCCTCAATCGGCGCAGTCCAGTCAACCCGAATTACTGGGACTGGAGCGACCTTAACGCCTCGCTCAAATACACCCGCAACGATCAACTGTTCGGGCTGGACAGCACCACCACCCTGGGCTTCACCAGCACCGAGCACCTGAATGCCGGCGCCAAGACCTACCGCGGTGACAAGGACCTTGGCATCCTGCAGAAGAACGTCAAGTACGACGGCTCGTCCGACCGTGTCTTCACCGTGGGCAACGACCTGGGGCTGACCGACCGGTTGTACCTGAGCACCGGCGTTTCGGCGATCCAGATCGAGCGCGACATCGACGTGACGTTCAGCGACCGAGCCAACACCAGCGGCTTCCCCACGCGTTACGACTATGACGGTTGGTCCCTGGCACCCCGGGCCGGGCTGCGTTACGAGCTGACGCCGAACCTGCAGGTGTTCGGCAACGTCAGCCGCTCCATCGACCCGCCCAGCTCGTGGTCGATCTCCAATTCCGGGGTGACCAACAACTACATCAAGCCATTGGTGCCGCAGACCGCCAACACCGTGGAGTTCGGTATCCGCGGCCAGTCCGAGCGCTTCGATGGCAGCCTGGTGCTGTACCGCTCCTGGATCAAGAACGAACTGCTGACGACCCAGATTGCCGCCGCCACTGGCAACACTGCGGCGATCGTCACGACCTCAAACGCCACCCCGACCATTCACCAGGGCATCGAAGCGGGGCTGACCACGCGGCTCTGGCAGGGCAGCAATGGCGACGTCCTGAGCTGGCGCCAGGCTTACACGCTGAACGACTTCTACTATCGCCACGACCCCTCGTTCAGCAGGAACGAACTCCCCGGTTTGCCCAAGCACATCTACCAGGCCGAGCTGCAATACCAGTACGCCAACGGCTTCTACGCAGGCGTCAACGTCCGGTCCGTGTCCAGCACGGCGGTGGACTACGCCAACACATTCAATGCGCCGTCCTACACGATTTTCGGTGCACGCCTGGGCTACGACGCACCGAGCAAGCAGTGGCAGGCCTACGTGGACCTGAAGAACCTAGGTGACAAGGACTACGTGACCGCCATCGTGCCCGGCTACAACGCGCAGGGGCAGGACACGGCCGCGCTCTATCCGGGGGATGGCTTCGGCGCGTTCACCGGTGTGACCTATAACTTCTGATGGCTGCCCGCTCATGACACTCGTGTTTCTCAGGGCCGCGCTCGTCAGCACGTTGCTAGCGCTGTCGGCCTGTTCGCCCAGTACCGATGTACCCCGCACAGATGCCACCAGTACGCCGGTCACGCGCGCGCCGAGCACCGATGGCATCGTCGACGGCGACCTGATCAGCTATCCCGCCAGCGACTACCACGAAGCCGGGCCGGGCGAGCGCGGCGGTACCCTGCGGGTGACCACCGCGGCCGATACCGGCACCTTCGATGTGCATTCCATTTCCCATGGCAACGTGCAGTGGCTGGGGCGGTTGCTCTACGACTGCCTGGTCTATCAGGACGAGCAGGGCAACGTCTCGCCCTGGCTGGCCAAATCGTGGGAGGTGTCGGACGACGGCCTGACCTACACCTTCCACCTGCGCGAGGGCGTGACCTTCAGCGATGGCGAGCCCTTCAACGCCCAGGCAGTGAAGATCAACCTCGAGCACATGCGCGATCCGGCCACCAAATCACCGCTGGCTGCGGCTTACATCGCGCCCTATGTGCAGGGGCGAGTGCTGGACGAGTACACCTTCGAGGCCACCTTGCGCGAACCCTACTCGCCGTTTCTCGACGTGCTCGCGCAATCCTGGTTGGGGATGATTTCGCCGAAGCAGATTCTCGAAGCGCCGAAATCGATCGCCGAGCATCCAGTCGGCTCCGGACCGTTCGTGCTGCACAGCTACACCCGCGACCAGGGCGCGGTGTTCGTGCGCCGCGAAGGCTATGACTGGTCGCCGCCAGTCACACGCCACCAGGGCGAAGCCTACCTCGACCGCATCGAGCTGAGTTTCGTGCCCGAGGCGATGATCCGCTTCACCTCACTGGAGGCCGGACAGTCCGATCTGACCCTGGATGCGCCGCCGCAGAATGCCAGGGGCATTCGCGAGTCGACGGCGCTGACCCTGCGCAGCCGCATTCGCAAGGGCAATCCGTTTCGCAGCCTGACCTTCAACGTGGAAAAGGCGCCGTTCGACGATGTGCGCGTGCGTCGTGCGGTGGCCAAGGGGATCGACCGCGAGGGCCTGGCCTGGATCATCGGTTTTGGCGAGTTCCGGCCCAAGGCTGATTTTCTCGCCGCCAATACGCGCTATTACGACCCGGCCTACAAAGACGTGCTGGCTTACGACCCCAAAGCGGCCAACGCCGCCCTCGACGAGGCGGGCTGGACCGCGCGTGATCCTCAGGGGTATCGCACCCGCAACGGCCAGCGGCTGGGGGCGACGCTGTTGGCCACCGAGAGCCCGAGCTTCTCCAGCGCCGTGGCGGTGGCGATTCAGGCGGACCTGAAAAAGCTCGGTTTCCAGCTGCGCATCGAACTGTTGCCGGTGGCCCAGGCCACCGACCGCCGCTATGCCGGCGATTTCCAGATGATTGGCGGCGGTTACTGGCACACCAATACGCCGGACGGCCTGTACATCCTCTACCACAGCGACTCCATCACCTCGGAAAAACGCATCGGCCAGAACGCCGGTCGCTTTCGCGATGCCGAGCTGGATCGACTGTTGGCCGCGGCGCGGCGCAGTCACGATCCGGCGCAGTTGCAACCGCTGTACAGCAAGGCACAGCAGCGTCTGGCCGAGTTAGTGCCGGTGGTGCCGTCGTTCGAGAGCCATGTGCTGGTGGCGTATTCCAAACGCCTTGCCGGGGTGATTTTCGACACCTCCCACAACACCGTTTTCCTGCCCAGCCTGTGGCTGCAAAAGGAGGCTGAATGAACAGTATCGCGATCAGGATTTTCTGGCGGCTACTGGCCGGTGTCGGGGTGCTGTGGGGCGCGGCCAGCCTGACCTTTCTGGCCATCAACCTCAGCGGTGGCGACCCCGCACTGGCCATTCTCGGCGGCCCGGAATCCATGCCGACCCCGGAGATGATCGTGCGGGTGCGCGCCGAGTATGGCCTCGATCAGCCGCTGATCGTGCAGTACGGCCACTACATCGCTCGCCTGGTCCAGGGCGATCTGGGCGAGTCCTATCGCCTGCGCATTCCGGTCACGCGGGCCATTGGCGCACAGATCGGCGCCACGGTGCAGCTGTCGATCTGCGCGGCGCTGGTGGCCGTGCTGCTGTCGGTCATCAGCGCGATCACTACGGCCAAGCGCAGCCCGTGGGTGCGCTCGCTGGTGTCGGGGACCGAGCTGGTGCTGTCGTCGGCGCCTTCGTTCGTCATCGGCATCCTGTTGCTGCTGGTGTTCGCCTTTCACTGGCATGTACTGCCGCCTTCCGGATCGGGCAGTTGGCAGTCGCTGATCCTGCCGACCTTGGCTCTGGCCCTACCACTCGCCGCCGTACTGACCCAGGTGCTGCGTCAGGAACTGGAAGACATACTCGACCAACCCTTCATCGCCATGGCGCGCGCCCGGGGCATGTCCGAAACCGGCGTGCGCCTGCGCCACGCCCTGCGCCATGCGCTGGTGCCACTGGTGACCCTGGCCGGCTTCGTGTTCGCCAGCCTGCTGGGCGGGGCGGTGATCGTGGAGTTGCTGTTTTCCCGCCAAGGCATCGGCCGGCTGATGCTCGATGCCGCCAATGCCAAGGACGTGCCCATGGTCTTGGGCATCACCCTGTTGGCGGCGGCGATCTATGTGGCGGTGAACCTGGTGGTGGACCTGATCAACCACTGGGTCGACCCGCGAGTGAAGTCCGCATGACCCGAATTTTCATGGCTGCTCGGCAGCCCGATGACGCAAGGAATGATCATGAGTGTTGAACAGCGTACCGGCGGTTTTCCGCTGGCTTCCGACTACGCCCGCCTGCGGGCCCCCTTTGCCGAGATCTTCGCGCGCATCGAGGACACTGCGCTGGCCCGCGAGCAGCAGCGCGAGCTGGCCTTCGATGCGGTGAACTGGCTGCGTGAGGCCGGCTTCGGGGCGCTGCGCGTGCCTCGCGAGCAGGGCGGCGGTGGCGCCAGCCTGCCGCAATTGTTCGAGCTGCTAATCGAGCTGGCCGAGGCTGACTCGAACCTGCCGCACATCCTGCGCGCGCATTTCGGCTTCGTCGAAGGCCGCCTGTCCCGCGACGAAGCCGAGTCCCAGGCGTACTGGCTGGGCAAGGTGGTTGCCGGTGATCTGTGGGGCGCGGCCATGGCCGAGCGTACCGACACCAGCAAGCAGAGCGTGACCTTGACGGCCGAAGGTGAGCAGCGCTGGCGTCTGGACGGCAAGAAGTTTTACTGCACCGGCACCCTGTACGCCGACTGGATCGCCGTGTCGGCGCTGACCGGTGAGGACTTCGTCAGCGTCTCGGTGCCGACCAACGCGCCCGGCGTGAGCCGCGACGACGACTGGGACGGCTTCGGCCAGCGCCTGTCGGGCAGCGGCACCACGCGTTTCGACAATGTCCCGGTGCCGTCCGAGTACGTGTTGCGTCGCTATGCAGCCGGCGAGCAGCGTCCCGAGTCCTACATTTCGGCGTTCTATCAACTGTTTCACCTGGCGACCCTTGCCGGGATCGCCCGGGCGGTGCTGCGCGATGCCAGCGAGTTCGTCCAGGGCCGGACCCGCGCCTTTGGCGTCCCGGGCCAGTCCAGCCCCAAGGAAGATCCACTCGTACAGCGCGTCGTCGGTCGCCTGTCGAGCCTGGCCTATGCCGCGCAGACCCAGGTGCTGGCGGTCGCCCAGGTGTTGCAGAACGTCTACGAGGCCGAACGTGCCGGGCAGGCCAGTGAAGCCCATTACACCGAGGCCGAAGTGCGCGCCTTTCAGGCTCAGCAGATCGTGCTGGAGCAGGTGCTGGAGGCCACCACGCTGTTGTTCGAAGTCGGCGGTGCCTCGGCCACCAGCCAGTCGCGGCGCCTGGACCGGCACTGGCGCAACGCGCGCACACTGGCCTCGCACAACCCGGCGATCTACCGCGAGCGGGCGCTGGGTAACTACTACCTCAACGGCATCAGCCCGAATGCCGCCTGGCGCGCCTCGCAGGCTGCGCACGACGCCGCCCAGTCCGAACCCGCCACTGCGCTGCACGACGAAGCCAGCGCCGTCTGAACCGTTTCCAAGGAACCGCCATGAGCCCCAAACCGCAAATGAGCATCGGCATGAACATCCTCGGCTTCGGCGCCCACGCAGCCGCCTGGCGGGCGGAGGAGGTGCCGGCCAATGCCTATCTGGACGCTGAGTATTATTGCAACATCGCGCGCATCTCCGAACGCGGCACGCTGGATGCGATCTTCCTCGCCGACGGTCCGGCGCTGGGCGGCGACGTGGCGCAGCACCCGGCCGGTCGCCTGGAGCCCACCGTACTGCTGACCGCCGTGGCGCTGGCCACTCAACGCATCGGGGTGATCGCCACCGCGTCCAGCACCTACAACGATCCGTTCAACCTGGCGCGGCGCCTCTCTTCGCTGGACCACATCAGCGGCGGCCGGGCGGCCTGGAACGTGGTGACCAACGCCGGCGATGCCGCCGCGCAGAACTTCGGCCTGGCCGGCGCGCCGCTGCACGTGGACCGCTACGCCCGCGCCGACGAATTCATCGACATCACCCTCAAGCTGTGGGACAGCTGGGAAGACGACGCGATCATCGGTGATGCCGTCAGCGGCCGTTTCGCCGACCCGGCCAAGGTGCACACCCCCAACTTCGTCGGCGAGCACTTTTCGGTGAAGGGCCCGCTTAACCTGCCGCGCTCGCCCCAGGGCCGACCGGTGCTGGTGCAGGCCGGCTCCTCCGAAGGTGGCAAGGCGCTGGGCTCGCGCTACGCCGATGCGATCTTCACCACCCAGACCACCCTGGAAGACGGCCAGGGCTTCTATCAGGAAATGAAACACCGCGCCCGTCAGTGGGGGCGCAATCCGGCGCACCTGAAGATCATGCCGGGCCTGTCGACGGTGATCGGCAGTACCGAGGCTGAAGCCCACGCGCGCTTCGATCGGCTCAACGATTTCCACGGCGAAGAAGGCTTGCTGTATCAGGTGGCGGCGCGCGTCGGCCTGAGCGTGGCCGAGCTGGACCCCGACGCACCCTTGCCTTGGGACAAGATCGGCCCGGTGGCCTCGTTCGAACGCGGCTCCCACGGGTTTCTGGAAGCCCAGCTGAACCTGGCGCGTCGGGAAAACCTCAGCATCCGCCAACTGTCCCGGCGCATTCTGGTGGGCCATCGCCTGCTGGTCGGCACCCCGGAACAGGTCGCCGACACCCTGGAGCACTGGTTTCTGGCCGGTGCCGCCGACGGCTTCAACATCATGCCGGACATGTTTCCCTCCGGCGTCGAGATCTTCGTCGATGAAGTGGTGCCGCTGCTGCGCCAGCGCGGCGTGTTCCGCCACGAATACAGCGGCCACACCCTGCGCGATCACCTGGGCCTGCCGTATCCGGCCAGCCAGTACGCACACAGCGCCTGAACCTCTCTCGGCTGCAACGGACCGATTCGAACCATGAAATATCGCACCCTTGGCAACACCGACCTCAACGTCAGCCTGCTCGGCCTGGGCACCATGACCTGGGGTCATCAGAACAGCGAGCAGGACGCCCATCGGCAACTGGACCTGGCCCTGGCGCACGGCGTCAATCTGATCGACACCGCAGAGATGTATCCCACGCCGACCCATGCCGATACCTGGGGCAGCACCGAGCGCTTCATCGGCACCTGGCTGCAACGCAGCGGGCGTCGTGCCGACGTCGTGCTGGCCAGCAAGATCATCGGCCCACCGCGCCAGCCGGGCACCGGCGGCCACATCCGCGACGGCTTGACCCGCCACGACCGTGCCAACATCACCGCCGCGCTGGAAGGCAGCCTCAAGCGCCTGCAGACCGATTACCTGGACCTCTACCAGCTGCATTGGCCCGATCGCACCACCAATATCTTCGGTCAACGTGAATACCCCTATGTCGACGACAGCGGCAGTGTTGCCATCGAAGAAACCCTGGAGGTGCTCGGCGAACTGGTCAAGGCCGGCAAGATCCGTCACATCGGTGTCTCCAACGAGACGCCCTGGGGCGTGGCGCGCTTTCTCCAACAGGCCGAGCAACGCGGGCTGCCGCGCATTGCCAGTGTGCAGAACCCCTACAGCCTGTTGAACCGGCTGTACGAAGGCGGGCTGTCGGAATTCAGCCATCGCGAAGGGGTGCGTTTGCTGGCCTATTCGCCACTGGCGTTCGGCACCCTCACCGGCAAATACCTGAACGGCGCGCGACCGCAGGGTTCGCGACTGACCTCGGTGTACCGCACCTTCAACCGCTACGACAGCGAGTCGGCCAGCCGCGCCATCGCCGCCTACGTGCAGTTGGCCAAGGACTACGGCTATACGCCTGCGCAACTGGCCTTGGGCTTCGTTGCCCGGCAGCCGTTCGTCAGCAGCGTGCTGACCGGGCAGACCAGCGAGGCGCAGTTGCAGGACAACTTCAGCGCGCTGGACATCGAATTCACCCCAACCCTGCTGGACAAGATCGCCGAGATCCATCGCGCGACCCCCAACCCGGCGCCTTGATCGGCGCTTGCCGTACGGAGAATCGTCCATGGCAATCAGTTCATCGCCCACGATGCTGGGCCCGGTCCCGGCGGGCACACTGGACGCCGGCATCGGCCGTCGGCGCGCCCGCACCCTGTTGCGCCCAGGCCTGGTGCTGGCCGGCGCCTTCGTGCTGCTGCTGGTGGTGGCGGCCATCGCCCCAAGCCTGTTGACGTCGATCGACCCGCTCGATGCCGTGGCGCGCCAGGCGTATCGCGCGCCCGATGCGTTGCACTGGCTGGGCACCGACGAGAATGGCCGCGATGTACTCAGCCGCCTGATCCACGGCGTGCGGCCTTCGCTGCTGCTGGGCCTGGCGGCCACGGCCATGGGGCTGGCACTGGGCACCTTGCTGGGCGTGGTCGCAGGCTTGGGTCCACGCTGGCTGGACGCGGCGGTCATGCGCAGCGTGGACGTGCTGCTGGCGTTCCCCGATCTGCTGCTGGCGCTGGTGATCATCACCTTCTTCGGCCAGGGCACCTTGAACCTGATCATCGCCGTCGGCATCGCCAGCGTGCCGCGCTACGCCCGCCTGGTGCGCGCGCAAACTCAGGTGGTGCGTGGCGCAGGTTACGTGGAAGCGGCGACCACCCTGGGCCTGGGGCGCGCAGCGGTGATCGGGCGACACGTGCTGCCCAATGCGATCAAGCCGGTGTTGATCCTGGCCACCATCGGCATTGGCGGCAACATCACCGCAGGCGCGGCGTTGAGCTTCCTCGGTTTTGGTGCGCCGCCGCCTGCGCCGGAGTGGGGGACCATGCTCGCCATCGGCCGCAACTTCCTCGCCAACGCCTGGTGGCTGGTCGCCTGGCCGGCGCTGGCGATCACCTTCACCGTCATTTCGATCACCGCCATCGGCCGTGAACTGCTGCGTCGCAGCGAAGGAAAACGCTTATGAATGCCATTGTCCAGCCAGCGCTGCCGGTGCTTGATGTACAGGATCTGCACGTCGCTTTCGCCGGCCAGGCGCAGCCGGTGATCCGCGGCATCAGCTTTCAGTTGCGCGCCGGTGAATGCCTGGCGCTGGTGGGCGAATCCGGTTCGGGCAAGAGCGTGACCTCGCGTACCCTGGCCGGGCTGACAGGGGCGCACGCTCAGGTCCGCGCCGAGCGCTTGTCATTCGCCGGGCGGGATCTGCGCACGCTGCGCGAGAAGGACTGGCTGCAACTGCGCGGCGCCCAGTTGGGCTTCGTCATGCAGGATGCGTTGGGTTCCCTGGACCCGTTGCGACGGGTCGGCCAGGAGATCGCCGAGCCGCTGCGCCTGCACACCGACCTGAAGCGCCAGCAGCGCGATGCGCGGGTCATCGAGCTGTTGCGGTCGGTCGGCGTTCCCGAGCCGGAATTGCGTGCGCGCCAGCACCCGGGCCAGTTGTCGGGTGGCTTGCGCCAGCGTGCCTTGATCGCCTCGGCCATCGCCTGCAACCCGCGCCTGCTGATCGCCGACGAGCCCACCACGGCGCTGGACGCCACCGTTCAGGCGCAAGTCATGAGCCTGCTCGAATCGCTGCGCGGGGCAGACACGGCCATGCTCATTGTCAGCCATGACCTGGCAGTGGTCGCACGCCTGGCCACACGCATTGCGGTGATGCAGCACGGGGTGATCGTGGAGCAGGGCAGTGTCGACCAGATCCTGCGCGATCCTCACCATCCCTATACCCAGAGCCTGCTGGCAGCCGGTACCGCGGTGCACTTTCGCCGCGCTTACGGTGACGCGGCGGCCATTGCCGAAGTGCCCCAAACCGGCGAAGTTCTGCTTCGCGCCGAACACCTGAGCAAGTCGTTCCCAGGTCCGGACGGGCGGGTGCGCAGGGTGGTCGCGGATGTATCCCTGCGCCTGGAGCGTGGCCGGACCTTGGGCATCGTCGGCGAATCCGGGTCGGGCAAGACCACCCTTACGCGCATGATCCTGGGACTGGAACGTCCCGACAGCGGTCAGGTGTGGATCAACGGCCAGCGCTGGTCCGATCTCGACAAGGCCCAGCAGGCGAAGGCTCGGCACAGCATTCAGGTGGTGTTCCAGGATCCGCTGAGCTCGTTCGATCCGCGCTACACGGTGCAAAAGGTGCTGTTCGAGGCGTTGCAGGTGGCGGGTCATCCCCGTGCAACGTGGGAGAGCCGGGCCCAGCACTTGCTGGCGCTGGTGAAGATGGACGCTGCGGTAATCGATCGGCGACCCATCGAGTTGTCCGGAGGGCAACGCCAGCGTATCGCGATTGCCCGCGCGCTGGCGGCCGAGCCGCAGATTCTGGTGTGTGACGAGCCGGTGTCGGCGCTGGACGTGTCGGTACAGGCGCAGATTCTGGAATTGCTCGACGATCTCAAGAATCGGCTGGGGCTGGCGTGCCTGTTCATTTCCCACGACCTGGGTGTGATCAACCACGTCAGTGACCATGTACTGGTGATGAAGGATGGCGAGGTGGTGGAGGCGGGCGCGGTGCGACAAGTCCTCGACCGCCCGCAACACCCTTACACCCAAGCCTTGCTCAGCGCCGTACCGACCCTGCAGACCGGCGCCCTGCGTGCGCTCACCTATCTACCCCTGGCGATCTGACCCGAGCCGCTACACGATCCGCTCGCCACA
>NZ_DJUS01000134.1:635-2672 GCF_002438365.1 Pseudomonas sp. UBA6276 | reverse complement strand
GGCTTGCGCCGCTGCTACACGGCCCGCTCGCCAAACCGGACGCACGGTCCACGCGTTCCTCTGTAGCAGCGGCGCGAGCCGCGTCGGCGGTATACGCGGTGTATCAGTAGAAACGCAACACCCCAACCGCGGCCCGCGCCGCTGACACTTGGAGACTACCGTTTGAAACCCTCGTACAAGGAACGTCAACACGCCCTGCGCAGCTGGAACATCCACTCGCTGCCGGAGACACCTTTCGCCTTCGCCCGTTTCTTCGTCGGCCATTTCCGCGGTTGGTACCTGGCGATCCTGCTGTTGCAGGTAGTGGCAGTGACCTGCACGGTGCTGGTGCCCTGGGTGCTGGGGCAGATCACCCGCGTGGTCAGCACCGCCAGCGCGGACAACCTCAACTGGCAGACCTTGAGCAAGCCGCTGCTGCTGTTCGCCGGCCTGCTGGTGCTCGAAGTGCTGTGTACCCGCGGCGCCACCGGCGCGCATATCCGCGTCTTGCCACTGCAACGGCGCACCGTGACCCACGCGGTCTACGCCTACCTGCAGCGCCACTCCCATCGCTTCGTCAGCAGCGAATTCGCCGGTGCCCTGGCGCACAAGATCTCCGAAGTCTCCATGGGCGTGGGCCAGGCGCTGGCGCTGTTGCTGTTCGACCTGATTCCGCTGCTGGTCACCCTGACCCTGGCCGTGGCGGTATTGGCCACAGCGTCGGTCTGGCTGGCGCTGTTCATGCTCGGCTGGTCGGTGGCGTTCATCACCGTCTGCTATTTCCTGGCCAAGCGCAGTCACCCGCTGTCCCAGCAATACTCGGCGGCGCGCAGCACCAGCAACGGCAAGGTGGTGGATGCGGTGTCCAACCTGACCAACATCCGCCTGTTCGCCCGGCATTCGTTCGAACATCGCTACCTGGGCGATTACCTGGACCGCGAGTTGAAGGCCGCCGGCCGCTCGTTCGGCTACATGGAGAAAATCCGCTGGTTCCAGTCGATCTGCGGAATGTCACTCAAGGTCGGCATGCTGCTGATCGCCCTGTACCTCTGGCGCCTGGGCAGTATCGACATCGCGACTTTCGTGATGGCCACCAGCCTGTCGCTGTTGATCATCACCGACGTCGCCAACCTGTCGCGGCGCTTCCTGGATTTCTTCGAGGCCACCGGCAACATCGCCAACGGCGTGCGCACCTTGATCCGCCCCCATGAAGTGGTGGACGAGCCCGACGCGCAGCCGCTCGCCGCGGTGCGCGGGGCCATCGAGTTTCGCGATGTAAGCTTTGGCTATTCGCCGCAGAAGCCGGTGTTCGAGCATCTGCAGTTGTCCATCCCGGCGGGACAGCGGGTTGGCCTGGTCGGCACTTCCGGCTCGGGCAAGTCGTCGCTGCTCAACCTGCTGTTGCGTCTGTACGACGTCAATCAAGGGCAGGTGTTGATCGATGGCCAGGATGTGCGCAGGGTGACCCAGCATTCACTGCATCAGCAGATCGGCCTGATCCCTCAGGAACCGGGCCTGTTTCACCGCAGCATCGCCGAAAACATCAACTACGGTCGTCTGGATGCCAGCCCTCAGGAACTGGCCCAGGCCATCCACCGCGCCGGTGCGAGCGCGTTCATCGACGGCATGGACCAGGGCGCCGAGTCGCTGGTGGGTGAACGTGGCGTGAAGCTTTCCGGTGGCCAACGCCAACGCATCGCCATCGCCCGGGTGTTGCTCAAGAACGCGCCCATTCTGGTGATGGACGAGGCGACTTCGGCGCTGGACTCGATCACCGAACGGTTCATCCAGGAGAAGCTCGACGAAATCATGCAGGACAAGACCGTGATCGTCGTCGCCCACCGGCTGTCGACGGTTGCCCACCTGGACCGCATCCTGGTGTTCGAAGACGGCCGCATCATCGAAGACGGCTCCCACGACGACCTGCTGGCCCAGCAGGGCCAGTACTTCCGCCTCTGGAGCCGCCAGGCCCAGAACCCGTACGACGAGGAGCTGGCGTTGGCGTAGTCCGGTGGGAGCGCGCTAAGCAGGCCAGGCCCCTTCGCGGGCAGAGACCCG
>NZ_DJUS01000134.1:0-613 GCF_002438365.1 Pseudomonas sp. UBA6276 | reverse complement strand
GCGGGTCTCTGCCCGCGAAAGCGCCCTCGGCCACGACACATCCAGTGATTATCAACCCGTTCCCGAGCATCACTAACCCTATACATTCCAGGTTTTCTTCAAAGAGCCTGGCATGCCGAACTACACCTCGAAAAGCCTGCGTCTTGGCCGATATTCCGAGCCTGGACGTCCGTACCTTCTCACCACCGTCGTGCTCGCACGCCAGCCTGTTTTCCTCGACTGGTCATTGGGTCGGCACGTTGTCACCGAACTACGGCGGGCACAGGCCAGTGGGCGTGTCACCTCGCTGGCCTGGGTACTGATGCCCGACCACTTGCACTGGCTGATCGAGTTGCACTCCAGCTCGCTGGCGAACGTGATCCGCGAGGTGAAATCTCGTTCTGCGAGGTCTTTCAACCGGCACACCGGCCGCGCCGGACCACTCTGGCAGGCGAGTTTCCATGACCGCGCATTGCGGCGCGAAGAGAACGTCGTGGCCGCTGCGCGGTATGTGGTGGCCAATCCGCTGCGGGCTGGGCTGGTCGAGCGTTTGGGCGACTATCCGCTCTGGGATGCTGTGTGGGTCTGAGTGAACGTGGCAGGCAGGCCAGACCCCTTCGCGGGCAGAGACCCG
>NZ_DJUS01000182.1:22433-22878 GCF_002438365.1 Pseudomonas sp. UBA6276 | reverse complement strand
GTCGGGTTGGTCGAGCTGGGCAGCACGTTGGCAAAGCCGCAGGCCTTGATGATGTCCGGGGCGTGGCCGCCGCCGGCCCCTTCGGTGTGGTAGGTATGGATGGTGCGGCCCTTGAAGGCGGCGAGGGTGGTCTCGACGAAGCCCGACTCGTTGAGGGTGTCGGTATGGATGGCGACCTGCACGTCGTACTGGTCGGCCACGCTCAGGCAATTGTCGATGGCTGCAGGCGTGGTGCCCCAGTCTTCGTGCAGTTTGAGGCCGATGGCGCCGGCCTTGACCTGTTCGATCAGCGGCTCGGGCAGGCTCGCATTACCCTTGCCGGTGAAGCCGATGTTCATGGCGAAGGCATCGGCGGCCTGGAGCATGCGCGCCATGTGCCAGGGGCCAGAGGTGCAAGTGGTCGCGTTGGTGCCGGTGGCCGGTCCGGTGCCGCCGCCGATCATGG
>NZ_DJUS01000182.1:0-22360 GCF_002438365.1 Pseudomonas sp. UBA6276 | reverse complement strand
CCGGCGATCACTTCGGTGCTGGCGCCGATGGCGATGGTCACATCGGGCTGGATGTCGGGGTTGCCGGCCTTGCCGATCGCCGCGATGCGCCCGTCCTTGAGGCCGACGTCGGCCTTGACGATGCCCCAGTGATCGATGATCAGGGCATTGGTGATCAGCGTGTCGACCACTTCGGCGGCCAGCAACTGGCCTTGGCCCATGCCATCGCGGATGACCTTGCCGCCACCGAATTTGACTTCTTCGCCGTAGGTGGTGAAGTCCTTTTCCACTTCGATCCACAGGTCGGTGTCGGCCAAGCGGACTTTGTCACCGACGGTGGGGCCGAACATGTCGGCGTAGGCTTCTCTGGAAATCTTCATCGCTATGCCCTGCAATTCAATTGTGTGTGGCCCCTGTAGGAGCGGTCATCGGCCGCGAATGGCCCGCTGCGGTGTATCAGGTAGATCGCGTCGCCCCTTTCGCGGCCCAGGACCGCTCCTACAAGAGGGGCGTGTTCAGAGCTCACCCATGATGCGACCGGCGAAGCCGTACACGCGGCGCAGCCCAGCCAAGTCCACCAGTTCCACTTCGCGGCTCTGGCCCGGTTCGAAGCGCACTGCGGTTCCCGCAGGAATGTTCAGGCGCATGCCCCGGCTGGCGGTACGGTCGAAGTGCAGCGCATCGTTGGTCTCGAAAAAGTGATAGTGCGACCCCACCTGAATCGGTCGATCGCCACTGTTGGCCACGGTCAGGCTCAAGGTACGCCGCCCGACATTGAGTTCGATGTCGCCAGGCTGGATCTGGTATTGGCCGGGAATCATGGGAGAGCTCCTCGAAGTGATGAAGGACGGCGGTTCAAGCCGACTCCTGTGGCGGCTCGGCGCCGGGGTTGAGGGCCAGTTGCATGAAGGTCAGGTCCAGCCAGCGGCCGAACTTGATGCCCACCTGCGGCATTTCCCCTGTGGTGACGAAGCCCAGACGCTCATGCAGATGAACCGATGCCTGGTTGCCGCTTTCGATGGCGGCCACCATGACGTATTTGCCACGCTCGCGGGCACGCTCGATCAGCACCTGCATCAGGCGCGCGCCCAGGCCTTTGCCGCGCTGGTCGTTGCGCACATAGACCGAGTGCTCGACGCTGTAGCGAAAGCCTTCGAACGGGCGCCAGTCGCCGAACGACGCGTAGCCGCTGACCTCGCCGTGCTCCTCGGCGACCAGGATCGGGTAGTTTTGCGCCTTGCGCGCTTCGAACCAGGCCTGGCGGTTGGCCAGGTCGACCGGCTGCTCGTTCCAGATCGCGGTGGTGTTGAGCACCGCATCGTTGTAGATCGCGCAGATCCCTGGCAGGTCGCGCTCGGTGGCGTCACGAATCATGCGCGTGCCTCAGGCGATGGGTTGATGAACGGTGACCAGCTTGGTGCCGTCGGGAAACGTGGCTTCCACCTGGATCTCCGGGATCATTTCGGGGATGCCCTCCATGACCTGTTCGCGACTGAGCAGGGTGGTGCCGTAATGCATCAGTTGGGCGACGGTCTGGCCGTCGCGGGCGCCTTCGAGCAGGGCGGCGGAGATCAGCGCCATGGCCTCCGGATAATTCAGCTTGAGGCCACGGGCCAGACGGCGCTCGGCGACCAGGCCGGCGGTGAAGATGAGCATCTTGTCTTTTTCGCGGGGTGTCAGGTCCATGTGGGTTCCTTGAGAATTTTGGTAGGTAGCCAGGCAGGCAGGATTCAGTCAGGTGCTCCAGATCCGCGGCGCCAGCGCTTCGCGGCCCAGCAGGGCCGGGCGCAGCAGCGTCCACAGCTGGATCAGCCAGTCACGCGCATGCAGCGCCTCGTCGGCCAGGCAGCGCGCAACCAGCAGCCCCGGCAACTGGCTCAGGTCGCCGCGCACGCGGGTCGCCAGCGCACGGCAGCGTTCGAGCAGGGCCGGGTCGATCTCGCCGGTCACCAGCAAGGTGGCGAACACCGGTTTGCCGCCCAGGCCCACGGCCGATTCGAGCAGGCCGTCGTCGCCGACGATGCGCTGGCGCTCGTGCCAGATCAGCTCGCCGTCGCGGCGGATCTCCAGGCGTGACTGGAAATGCCCCTGGTCGAAGCGCTCGGCGGCCGCCGGACGACCCACGGCCACGATATCCCAATAGAACAGCCGGGCATCGCCTTGCAGATGGATACGGGTATCCAGTTCGGCCTGGGCGGCACTGTAGACGATGGTTTCCTGAGGCAGCCATTCAAGGGTAGCGCCAGCGGCCACCTGCAGCTCGGTGCTTTGATAGGCCGGACTGAGCGCTCGGTACCACTTTGCCGCGCCCGGCGTGGTCAACTGCGCCCAGGCGTTGGCCTGAACCTGTGCGCTGATGTCCAGCCGATCGCCGCCGGCGATACCCCCTGGCGGATGCACGATGATGTGCTGGCACACCTCGGGCCCTTCGGCGTACAGATGCTTCTGCACCCGCAACGGACCCAAGTGGCGGCGCAGGGTCGGTCGCGTGCTGTCGCCGAACCGTGCGTAGCCCAACTCCAGCCGGGCGTGCCAGCTGGGCGTGTAGGGCAGGGAAGTGACAGGTAGATTCATGGCCTTCATTCTTTTTCGGGTCGCGGCAAAGATTAAATGGTTACCAGGCCACGCACACCCTCGGTTTCCATGTTTTCACCACGACCCTGCTGGACGATCTCACCGCGCGACATGACCAGGTACTGATCGGCCAGCTCGGCGGCGAAGTCATAGAACTGTTCGACCAGCAATATGGCCATGTCCCCACGCGCAGCGAGCTGCTTGATCACGGCGCCGATCTCCTTGATCACCGAAGGCTGGATGCCTTCGGTGGGCTCGTCGAGAATCAGCAGGCGCGGTCGGCTCGCCAAGGCGCGGCCGATTGCCAGTTGTTGCTGTTGACCACCGGACAGGTCGCCACCACGGCGATGCTTCATCTGCAGCAGCACTGGAAACAGTTCGTAGATGAACGCCGGCACCTCGCGCGCTTCGCTGCCGGGAAAGCGCGAAAGCCCCATCAGCAGGTTTTCCTCGACGGTCAGGCGGCCGAAGATCTCGCGGCCCTGGGGCACGTAGGCGATGCCAGCGTGTACCCGCTGATGCGGTTTGAATGCGGTGATCGGCTTGCCTTCCCAGGCCACGCTGCCTTGCTTGGCCGGGATCAGGCCCATCAGGCACTTGAGCAGGGTGGTCTTGCCCACGCCATTGCGCCCGAGCAGGCAGGTCACTTCGCCTATGTTCACATCGAACGACAGGCCGCGCAGGATATGGCTGCCGCCGTAGTATTGGTGAAGCTGGTCGACTTGGAGCATGGGTTTGTCCTTGTTGTTGCAGTGTCTGGGTGGGCCTCTTCGCGGGCAGAGCCCGCTCCCACAAGGATCTTCAGCGCGGCGCAGGTCCTGTGTGGGAGCGGGCTCTGCCCGCGAAGAGGCCTGTGGCATCAACGCCCCAGATAAACCTCGATCACTCGCTCATCGGCCTGCACCGCCTCGAGCGAACCTTCAGCCAGCACGCTGCCCTGATGCAGCACGGTGACATGGTCGGCAATCGAGCCGACGAAGCCCATGTCATGCTCCACCACCATCAATGAATGCTTGCCGGCCAGGGTCTTGAACAGCTCGGCGGTGAACTCGGTTTCGGCGTCGGTCATCCCTGCCACCGGTTCGTCGAGCAGCAGTAATTGCGGGTCTTGCACCAGCAGCATGCCGATCTCCAGAAACTGCTTCTGGCCGTGGGACAACAGACCGGCCGGGCGATCGACCGACGCGCTCAGGCGAATGGTTTCCAGCACTTCGGCGATGCGGTCGCGCTGCTCGCCGGTCAGCCGCGCGCGCAGGCTGGCCCAGACCGACTTGTCGGTCTTCTGCGCCAGCTCTAGGTTTTCGAACACGCTCAAGGCTTCGAACACCGTCGGCTTCTGGAACTTGCGACCGATGCCGGCCTGGGCGATCTGCACCTCGCTCATGTGGGTCAGGTCCAGGGTTTCGCCGAACCAGGCCTTGCCCGTGGTGGGTCGGGTCTTGCCGGTGATCACGTCCATCAGGGTGGTCTTGCCGGCACCGTTGGGGCCGATGATGCAGCGCAGCTCACCAACGCCGATGTACAGGTTGAGGTCGTTGAGCGCCTTGAACCCGTCGAAGCTGACGCTGATGTCTTCCAGGGTCAGAATCGTCCCGTGTCGGGTGTTCAGCCCCGGACCGCTGGCCTGGCCCAGGCCGATCGCATCGCGGCTGGTGCCGGCGTCGCTGTTGGGGTCGAGGATCGGTTCGAGCATGAACTCGCCGGTAGCGGTGATTCTCATTGTTCACCCCTCTTCTTCAACAGGCCGATCACACCCTTGGGCAGGTACAAGGTGACGATGATGAACAGTGCGCCGAGGAAGAACAGCCAGTATTCGGGAAACGCCACGGTGAACCAGCTCTTCATGCCATTGACGATGCCGGCGCCCAGCAGCGGTCCGATCAGCGTGCCGCGCCCGCCCAGAGCCACCCACACGGCGGCTTCGATGGAGTTGGTCGGCGACATCTCGCTGGGGTTGATGATCCCCACCTGCGGCACGTACAGCGCGCCGGCCAGACCGCAGAGCACGGCGCTGAGCACCCAGACGAACAGCTTGAATCCGCGTGGATCGTAACCGCAGAACATCAGCCGATTCTCGGCGTCGCGCAGCGCGGTCAGCACCCGGCCGAACTTGCTGCGGGCCAGGCGCCAGCCCAGGTACAGGCTCAGCACCAGCAACGCCACGGTGAGCAGGAACAGCACGGCGCGAGTGCCTTGCGAGGTGATGCTGAAGCCCAGGATGCTGCGGAAGTTGGTGAAGCCGTTGTTGCCGCCGAAGCCGGTTTCGTTGCGGAAGAACAGCAGCATGCCGGCGAAGGTCAGGGCCTGGGTCATGATCGAAAAATAGACGCCCTTGATCCGCGAGCGGAAGGCAAAGAAACCGAACACCAGGGCCAGCACGCCCGGCGCCAGCACCGCCAGGCACAGGGCCCAGAGGAAGTGTTCGGTACCGACCCAGAACCAGGGCAGCTCGGTCCACGACAGAAACGTCATGAAGGCCGGCAGGCCATCCCCGGCCGCCTCGCGCATCAGGTACATGCCCATGGCGTAGCCGCCTAGGGCGAAGAACAGGCCGTGGCCCAGGGACAATAGACCGGCGTAGCCCCAGACCAGGTCCAGGGCCAGTGCGACGATGGCGTAGCAGAGAATCTTGCCGACCAGGGTCAGGGTGTAGGCCGAGACCTGCAAGCCGTTGCTGGCCGGCAGCAGCGACAGCAGCGGCAGGGCGATGAGGATCGCCAGGACCACGACGCCGATGGCAAGGGTCACTTTCGGGCCGGCTTTCTGCGCGGCAGTGAGCATCAATGGCTGATTCATCAGTCGATCACCCGTCCTTTCAGTGCGAAGAGGCCTTGCGGACGTTTCTGGATGAACAGAATGATCAGCGCGAGGATGAGGATCTTGCCCAGCACCGCACCGATCTGCGGTTCCAGGATCTTGTTGGCGATGCCCAGGCCGAACGCGGCGGACACGCTACCGGCCAGTTGGCCGACGCCGCCCAGTACCACCACCAGAAACGAGTCGATGATGTAGCTCTGGCCCAGGTCCGGGCCGACGTTGCCGATCTGGCTCAGGGCTACGCCACCCAGGCCGGCGATGCCCGAGCCCAGACCGAAGGCGAGCATGTCGACACGACCGGTGGGCACCCCACAGCAGGCGGCCATGTTGCGGTTCTGAGTGACGGCGCGCACGTTCAGACCCAGGCGGGTCTTGTTCAGCAGCAGCCAGGTCAGGACCACCACGAACAGCGCGAAGGCGATGATGACGATGCGGTTGTACGGCAGCACCAGGTTGGGCAGCACCTGCCAGCCGCCCGAGAGCCAGGCGGGGTTGGCCACTTCCACGTTCTGCGCGCCGAAGATCAGGCGAATCGCCTGGATCAGCATCAGGCTGATGCCCCAGGTCGCCAGCAGGGTTTCCAGCGGGCGACCGTACAGATGACGAATCACCGTGCGTTCCAGAATCATGCCGACGCCTGCGGTGACGAAGAACGCCACGGGCAGGGCGATCAATGGGTAGTACTCGATGGCGCCGGGGGCGATGCGCTGGATCAGCATCTGCACGACATAGGTCGAGTAGGCGCCGAGCATCAGCATTTCCCCGTGGGCCATGTTGATCACACCGAGCAGGCCGAAGGTGATCGCCAGGCCCAGAGCGGCCAGCAGCAGGATCGAGCCCAGGGACATGCCGCTGAAGGCCTGGCCAAGGATGTCGCCGATCATCAGCTTGCGCTTCACCTGAGCCAGGCTGGTCTCGGCGGCGGTGCGCACGCCCGGGTCGGTTTCCACGCCCGGCGCCAGCAGGTTTTCCAGACGGGTGCGGGCCAGGGGCTCACCGGTTTCGCCCAGCAGGCGCACTGCAGCCAGGCGTACGGTGGGCTCGGGAGCGACCAGTTGCAGGTTGGCCAGGGCCAGGGTCAGGGCGGTCTTTACCGTTTCGTCCTGTTCCCCGGCGCTCTGGCGGTCGAGCAAGGCCAGTTGGTTGGGCTGTGCCGAGCGTTGCA
The DNA here is from genome assembly GCF_002438365.1 of Pseudomonas sp. UBA6276. NCBI lineage: Bacteria > Pseudomonadati > Pseudomonadota > Gammaproteobacteria > Pseudomonadales > Pseudomonadaceae > Pseudomonas > Pseudomonas sp. UBA6276. The sequence continues at coordinate 15,825 of NZ_DJUS01000182.1, read as the reverse complement.
GTTGCTGCGCAGCGGCGAGGCGAACCTGCGCGTTTTCGCTCAGCAGTTGGTGGCTGGCGAGGGCGGTTTCCACCAGGCCGCGCAGGCGGTTGTTCAGGCGCAGCTTGCGCACCGGTTCCACGGCCGCGGCGGTGCCGTCGGCGGGAGTCATCTGGCCATTGGTTTCGATGAACGGTTTTTTCTCGGCGTCGGCGGCAACCCGGCCTTCCTGCAAGGCGTCGAGCAGTTCGAGCCGTGCCGGGTCCGGTTGTGCGGCCCAGGCTTCCAGCAGGCGGACCTGCTCGGCAGACGAGGCGCCGGTGAAATCACTGGCGTCGTTGGCGCTGGCCATCAGTGGCAGCAGCAGGACGACAGTGACGAGGAATTTGATGAGGGACATGGCAAGTCCTTTGAATTGACGGCAATGGCGGCCGCAGACCGCCCCACAGAAACCTTGCGGCCCTTTGTAGGAGCGGTCATCGGCCGCGAAGGGCCACCAAGGTCTGTCATGCACACCACGGTGCCCCTTTGCGGCCGATGACCGCTCCTACAGCAGTCCGCTTACACGACGGCTTAGGGAGGCTGGTTGGATCAGTTGCTCTTCACAGCGTGATCCGGCTTCTTGTCGTTACCCGGAATGTAAGGGCTCCATGGCTGGGCACGGATCGGCTCCTTGGTCTGCCACACCACGTTGAACTGACCGTTATCCTCGATCTCGCCGATCATTACCGGTTTGTGCAGGTGGTGGTTGGTCTTGTCCATGGTCAGGGTGTAGCCCGACGGCGCGGCGAAGGTCTGCCCGGCCATGGCTTCACGTACCTTGTCCACGTCGGTGGACTTGGCCTGGTTGGCGGCCTGGGCCCACATGTTGATGCCCACGTAGGTCGCTTCCATCGGATCGTTGGTGACCACGGTGGCGGCGTTCGGCAGGTTCTTGGCCTTGGCGTAGGCTTTCCAGTCGGCGACGAACTGGGTGTTTTCCTTGTTCTCCACCGACTGGAAGTAGTTCCACGCTGCCAGGTTGCCCACCAGCGGCTTGGTGTCGATGCCGCGCAGTTCTTCTTCGCCGACCGAGAACGCCACGACCGGGACGTCGGTGGCCTTCAGGCCTTGGTTGGCCAGTTCCTTGTAGAACGGCACGTTGGAGTCGCCGTTGACGGTGGAGATGACGGCAGTCTTGCCGCCGGCCGAGAATTTCTTGATGTTGGCAACGATGGTCTGGTAGTCCGAGTGACCGAACGGGGTGTAGACCTCTTCGATGTCCTTGTCGGCCACGCCCTTGGAGTGCAGGAAGGCGCGCAGAATCTTGTTGGTGGTGCGTGGGTAGACGTAGTCGGTGCCCAGCAGGAAGTAGCGCTTGGCCGCGCCGCCGTCTTCGCTCATCAGGTACTCGACCGCCGGGATCGCCTGCTGATTGGGCGCCGCGCCAGTGTAGAAGACGTTCGGCGACATCTCTTCACCTTCGTACTGCACGGGGTAGAACAGCAGGCCGTTGAGCTCTTCGAAGACCGGCAGCACCGACTTGCGCGACACCGACGTCCAGCAGCCGAACACCACCGCCACCTTGTCCTGGGTGATCAACTGCCGTGCCTTCTCGGCGAACAACGGCCAGTTCGACGCCGGGTCCACCACCACGGCCTCGAGCATCTTGCCATTCACGCCGCCCTTGGCGTTGATCTGGTCGATGGTCATCAGGGCCATGTCTTTCAGAGAAGTCTCCGAGATCGCCATGGTGCCGGACAGCGAATGCAGGATGCCGACCTTGATGGTCTCGGCGGCCTGAATCGTCCAGGACAAGCCCATGGCAGCGATCGATGCGGAAAGGGTGAACGCCTTGATCAAGCTGCGACGCTTCATTGTGCAATCTCCATGTACGAATGTTTTTTTAGTGAGGCAGATGGGGACTTCTCAGCGGAGCTTTGCAAGGGGTGTGCCGAAGCGCGCGCCGGTGCGGGATAGGGGGCGAGGGAGGGCTGGGACGAATATCGGCCGCACCGCATTGGTGCTCGATCCGAACGGTGGTGCGTTTCAGTGGATGGTATTGGTGCGCCGGATTTCATCCCCAGCCGAACGACGAACCGCGCCGCCCGCCGACGCGGCTCCCNNGGCTCGCGCCGCTGCTACAGAAACCGTGTGCACCGATGACGCGGCGTGTGTACCGCCGACGCGGCTTGCGCTGGCGTTGCAGGTGTACTCCGATTCCCTGTAGCAGCGGTGCAAGCCGCGTCCGGGCGCACCGCAGATACAGCTGGATGACTCAGATCGCTTCGATCGACGGCCGCAGGCGCACCACCATCTGGTCCACCGCCCAGATCAGCAACAGCGACACACCCACCAACGGAAACGCCACGCCAATCGCAATCATCACCCCGACCGCCACCTTCCATCGCGGCAGATCATGGCGCAGCGGCGGTACACCGAGCTTGCCCTGGGGCCGGCGCTTCCACCAGATCACCAAGCCACTGACCGAACTGAGCAGGATCATCAGGCAAATCAGCAGCACGATGATCTGATTGATCGGTCCGAACATCTTGCCCTCATGCAGCATCACCCCGGTTTCAGTGGCGCGGGCGATCAAACCGTAGTGCTCCCAGCGCACGTCGGCCAGCACCTCACCGCTGTACTGGTCGATGTGCACGGTCGCGTCATTGCGTGGATCGTCGGCAAAAACCGCCACAGTGAACACGCCGCTCGCGGTGCTCGGCAGGGTGATGCTGTAGCCGGGCTCCACCTGCAACCGCGTGGCCGTGTCGACCACGCTCTGCAGGCTGACCAACGGCGCTGCCGGGGCGTGCATGTGCCCGCCATGGCCCATGTGCTCGGCATGTGCCCCGGTGGACTCGGGCATGGGCGTGTTTTCCATGGCCCAGGGCACGGTCTGGCGGTGGGCCTGGTTGAGCTGGCCGGCCTGCTCGTCGGACTTGGGCATGGCGTTCCACATGGCGTCAGGGAAGCGGTTCCACACCTGGGCGTACTGCTTGCCCCAGAACCCGGTCCAGGTCATGCCGCTGAGCAGCATGATCAGCAGCAACGCTGCGCCCCAGAAACCGACTGCCGCATGCAGGTCGCGCCATAGCGCCCGGCCCCGGCTGCGCCAGCGCGGCCAGAGCACACCGCTGGCGGCATTGCCGCGTGGCCACCACAGGTACAGGCCGGAGATCACCAGCACGATGCCCCAGCCGGCAGCCAGCTCGATCAGCCGATCACCCACGGTGCCGATCATCAACTCGCCATGCAGGGCCCTCGCCACGGCCTGCAGGTTCCACTTGGCGTCCTGCTCGCCCAGCCGCTCGCCGGTGTAGGGGTTGAGGAATACGTTCAGCTCACGGCCATCGGTATGCACCACGAACTGGGCGCTGCGTTCGGCGGCGTTGGGCGGCAGGTACTGACCGATGGTGCCACGCGGGTAAGCATTGTGCGTGCGCAACAGCAGTTCGTCGGCACTCAGGCGCTGTTCGGCCACCGGCACCACCAGCAGATCGCGGTACATCCACGGGTCCAGTTGCGGCTTGAACAGGTAGATGATCCCGGTCAGCGCCAGCAGGATCATGAACGGCGCGACGAACAGCCCGGCGTAGAAATGCCAGCGCCAGGCAAGGTTGTAGAAGGAGGTTTTCATAGGTGAAAGGTGTTCCAACGGTATCGTTGTGCTCAACGTTGACCAATGCACTGCCAATGCCGACCTGTGGGAGCGGGGCGGACGGCAAGTCCTCTACCCGCGAATAGGCCTGCGCAGACGCCGCATCAGTTCACAGTCATTGGGATTCGACGATCACACCATTGAGGGCGGCGCACGCGTACGCGCGCCGGGGAACACCGCGTGGGTCGCATGTCCCTGGCGAGGTTGGGCAACGAAGACACTCTGCGGGCGCTGCGAATTCGCGCCCGCGATACCCAGCGTCTGTGGCAGCGCCGGGCAGTGGAAGAACAGGCTGCAATAACCGCATTTCTCCATTAGGGCATGCAGCTCGCCCCCAGCCGTGGCGCTACCGTGGTGCTCGCCATGGGCCTCGTGCTGCATGGCAGACATGGCGCCGTCCATGGCCATGGCGGACCGCTGGTGGTCCATCGGCATCGACTGGGAAATCAACGGCCCGATGAACATCATCAGCACTGCAAAGAGGCTGATCCAGCTGGCGCGGGCCTGGGCAGAAGGCCGAGAAGAAGGGCGCCTGGCGCTCGGGTGGCTCATCGGGTCAATTCATCGGCTCAATGCGCATGCTCGTCGGCATCGTCCTGCGCTGGCGCCTGGGTGAGCACCTGCACCTCGACCACGAAATCCCCCGCTTTGGCGAAATGCAGGGTCAGTGGGAAATGCTGGCCCGCCTGCAGGGGACTGCTCAGCTTGAGGTCCAGCAGCATCACGTGAAATGCCATGGGCGCGAACACCGCGTGGCCGCTGGCCGGAATGGTCACGCCTTGAACCTGCTGCATCTTCATCATGCCGTCCTGGTTGATGTGCTGATGCAGTTGCGCGTCACCGGCGATCGGCGTGTCGACGCTGGTCAGGGTGTCGTCGTCCAGCCCGCGGTTGCGCAATTCGAAATACACCGCGACGGTGGGCGCATTGGGCGGCAGTTCCTGCGCCCAGGGTTCGACGATCAGCAGGTCACCGGCCTTGTATTGGCGGGCGTCGCCCTGCGCGGCGGCAGCGAGCAGCATGAGCACACAGGCAGACCAGAACCTTTTCATCGCAGACACCCCGGTACGAAAGCCGCCATTGTAGCAGCGGTGCAAGCCGCGTCGGCGGCCAACGCAGTAAATCTGGTGCGCTACTGGGCGTATTGATTCATCTGCGCCAGCAGCGTTGCTGCATCCGTGAAGGTGCGATCCACCTGCGGCAGGGGCGGGCGCTTGAGCACCAGCACCGGAAGCCCCAACTCCCTTGCCACCTGCAGCTTGGGCTCGGTCGCACCGCTGCCGCTGTTCTTGCTGATCAGCACATCGATACGGCGCTGGGCGAACAAGGCGCGTTCGTCTTCCAGGCGGAAGGGGCCGCGGGCGCCGATCACCTCGCAACGTGCCGTGCCGGGATAGGGGTCCAGCGCTCGCAAGGTCCAATGCTGATGGGGTGGAATCTCCTGCAGGTGTTCCAGCGGCTCGCGACCCAGGGTGAACAGCGGTCGCTGGAACGGCGCCAGCGCTTGCACCAGTTCAGCCCAGTCGGTCACTTCTCTCCAGTCGTCACCCGTCTGAGGCTGCCAGGCCGGACGTCGCAAAGCCCAGCACTCGATGCCCGCCAGGCCGGCCGCCTTGGCCGCATTGGCGCTCATCTGGGCAGCATAGGGGTGAGTCGCGTCAACCAGCAGCGTAATACCTTCGCTGCGGATGTACGTCGCCAGTCCTTCGGCCCCGCCATACCCGCCGACGCGCACCTGGCAGCGCAGGTCGGTAGGCACGCGACCCACGCCGGCCAGGCTGTAGACGTGCTCCGGGCTCAAGGTCCGAGCGATCGCCAAGGCTTCGGTCACGCCACCTAGCAGCAGAATGCGCTTCATGGAGCGACCCCCGCCTGCCCGACGATCCCGCCCTGACGGTCGATGGCGAACACCTCTACCTGAACGCGATCCTGCATCACGCTGCGGGCGAACCGCCAGGCATGACGACAGACTTCATCGCCCAGCTTCACACCTTCGGCATGGGCCAGGGCCAAGGCTTGCTGGCTGGTATTGGCCGCGCGGATACGCGCCTGCAGATCCGCATCGGCGCCGATGTCGCTGGCCCAGCCCGCCAGTTGCGGCAGGTCGATGCTCGAATGGCGACTGTGCAGGTCCATGTGTCCGGCCGCCAGCTTGCTGATCTTGCCGAAGCCGCCGCACAGGCTGAGTTTGTCCAAGGGTACCTTGCGTACGTGTTTGAGCACTGCGCCGACGAAGTCGCCCATCTCGATCAAGGCAATCTCGGGCAGCGCGTAGACCTCGCGCATGGTGTCCTCGCTGGCATTGCCGGTGCACGCGGCGATGTGCCGGTAGCCGTTGGTGGTCGCTACATCGATGCCCTGATGGATGGAGGCGATATAGGCCGCGCACGAAAAAGGCCGCACGATACCGCTGGTGCCCAGGATCGACAGCCCGCCGAGGATGCCCAGGCGTGGGTTCATGGTCTTGAGGGCCAGGCTGGCGCCGTTCTCGACGTTGACGGTGACCTCGAAGCCACCGCCGTAGCCATGCTCTTCGGCCAGGCGCGTCAGGTGTTCGTCGATCATTCGCCGTGGAACCGGATTGATCGCCGGTTCACCCACGGCCAGCACCAGTCCTGGCCGGGTGACGGTCCCCACGCCTTCGCCCGCCACGAAGTGAATGCCGGGCGCATCAAGCAAACGCACCTGGGTGTACAACAGGGCGCCGTGGGTCACATCCGGATCGTCGCCGCCGTCCTTGAGGGTACCGGCTTCGGCACCGTCGGCATTCAGCCGACAGAACTCCAGGCGCATCGACACCTGCTTGCCCTTGGGCAGCACGATATGCACCGCATCGCTGGCGCCACCGCCCAGCAACAGCCGCGCAGCCGCCAGACTGGTCGCCGTGGCGCAGCTGCCGGTGGTCAGGCCGCTGCGCAACGGGGCCGGTTGCTCCGCCGTTTCTTCACGCATCGAGGGGCTTGACCGTGTCGAGCAGGGTGATCGGCAATGCCTGGCGCCAGGTGTCGAACTCGCCCAGCGGGGCCGCCTGGGCAATGTGCAGCCGGGTCAGGTCGCCACCGTAGCGCTCGCGCCATTGCACCAGGGCCAGTTCACTCTGCAGGGTGACCGCGTTGGCCACCAGACGACCGCCGGGTTTGAGCGCTGCCCAGCAATCGGCCAGCACGTTCTCGCGGGTCACGCCGCCGCCGACGAAGATCGCGTCGGGTGCGGGCAAACCGGCCAGCGCGCCCGGCGCCCGCCCGCGCACCAGTTGCAGGCCGGGCACACCCAAGGCATCGCGGTTGTGTTCGATAAAGGCCTGTCGACCTTCGTCGGACTCGACCGCCATGGCGCGGCAGCTGGGATGCGCGCGCATCCATTCGATCCCGATCGAGCCACAGCCGGCGCCCACGTCCCACAGCAGCTCTCCCGGTCGGGGCGCCAGGCGCGCCAGGGTCACCGCGCGAACGTCGCGCTTGGTCAGTTGGCCGTCGTGGCGAAAGGCAGTGTCGGGCAGGCCGGCCAGCGGGGACAGACGCGGGGCGTCCGGGCTGGCCTGGCAGTCGATGGCGATGAGGTTCAGCGCGGCGATGTCGGGAAAATCATCGGTGGCGCTACCGTCGATGCGCCGTTCCTTCGCTCCTCCGAGGTGTTCCAGCACGGTCACGCGGCTGAGGCCGAAGCCGCGTTCGCGCAGCAGCTCGGCAACGGCCCGCGGGCTCGTACCATCGTTGCTCAAGACCAGCAGGCGCTGGCCGCTGTACAGGTGTGCAGCCAACGCCGCTACCGGGCGCGCCACCACCGAGAGGGTCACCACGTCCTGCAGCGCCCAGCCCAGACGCGCGGCGGCCAGTGAATAGGAAGACGGCGAGGGCAGCACGTGCATCTGCGCGGCTGGAATCTGTCGCGCCAGACTGGCGCCCACGCCGTAGAGCATCGGGTCACCACTGGCCAGTACGCAGACCGCCTCGCCGGGTTCGGCCAGCACGGCGTCGAGGCTGAACGGGCTAGACCAGGCAACCCGGATGCCGACAATGCAGCGCGGCAGCAATTCGAGCTGGCGCGGGCTGCCGACGATGCGCCGGGCGCTCAGCAGCGCGCGCCGTGCCTGTTTGCCCAGGCCCGCAAAACCGTCTTCACCGATACCTACCAGGGTCAGCCAGGCCGACATGAATATCCCTCATACAAAACTATTCCGACGGGCAGACTTTTCATGCCTTCGGCCAAAGCAGGCATAATACCGCGCCTTACCCTTTCCAGTGGTTTTTCGCGCGTGCCCGGTGCCCCTTTGAACAAGACCTCGAACGTTGTCCGCCCCTCGGCGTGTCCGGGGTTGCTGCGTATCGTTCAGGCGTTGGACGGGGGCATCTGCCGCATCAAGCTGGCCGGTGGCGAGTTGCGCGCCGACCAGGCCGATGCCGTAGCCGAAGCGGCCGAGCGCCATGCTCATGGCACGATCGAGGCGACCAACCGCGCCAACCTGCAGATCCGTGGCATCGGTGAGCAGCGGCAGGCCCTGATCGAGCATCTGCTGCAGGCCGGTCTGGGCCCGCGAGAGGCGGCCGGTGACGATGTGCGCAACGTCATGCTCAGCCCCACGGCAGGCATCGACCCTCAACAGGTGGCGGATACACGCCCGTTGGCCGCGAAGATCATCCACAGCTTGGAAACCGAGCCGCGCTTTCATGCGTTGTCGGCCAAGTTCGCCGTGCAACTGCAGGGCGGCGAGCGCCTGGCGATGCTCGATCACCACCATGACCTTTGGCTGTCGGCCTTCGAGCGAGACGGGCAGTGCCTGTGGGCGTTCGGCCTGGCCGGCTCCCCCGGAAGCGACGCTGCCGTGGGCGCAGTGCCCTTCGACCAGGGCCATGCCCTGGTGGCGGCGGTGCTGGAGCAATTCCTCGAACGGGCGCGACCGGAGCACACCCGAATGCGTGATCTGCTCGCCGATGAGAACGCCTTTTTCGCAGGCAGAGGGCTCAGTCACCAACACAGCGGCAGCAGCGCCGCGGAACCTGTGGGAGCGGGGCGGGCGGCTGAGCTCTCTGCCCGCGAAGAGGCCGGAACTGACACCACCCATTCATTCCTTAGCACCCTGGGCCTGGCGTTTAAACCACCACCGCCAGACAAGCCCATAGCCACCTTCAAACTGGGCATCCAGCCACAGCGCCAATCGGGCCTGAGCTTCATCAGCACCCTGGCCCCCCTGGGACGTCTGACCCCAGCCATGCTGCGCGGCGCCGCCCAGCTCGCTCGCGACCACGGCAACGGCACCCTGCGCATGACCCCCTGGCAAGGCCTGCTGTTGCCCGATCTACACGATCCCGAGCCGGTGCTCCGAGCCTTGACCGAGTTGGGTTTCATCACCGGTCCGCAGGAGCCCCTCGCCGCCATGATCGCCTGCACGGGCGCCAGCGGCTGCGCCAAGGGCTTGGCCGATACCAAGGCTGACGCCGTGCGCCTGGCCGCCCTGTTGCCCGATCAAGCGCCGCTGAGCATCCACCTGAGTGGCTGTTCTCGCTCATGCGCCGCCGCCCATGTCGCTCCGGCGACCCTGCTGGCCAGCACCGCCGGCCACTACGACCTGTATCTACGCGCAGCCGGGGTACCCGGATTCGGAACCCTGCTCGCGCGCCATCTTTCACTGGATGCGGCCGCTGCCCTGCTGCGCGACCGCTCACGGAGCGACACCCATGATTGACTACATCCGCGATGGTCAGGAGATCTATCGCAACTCCTTCGCCATCATTCGTGCCGAAGCGAAGCTGGACCAGATCCCCGCCGACCTGGAAAAACTCGCCGTGCGGGTCATTCACGCCTGCGGCATGGTCGATGTCGTCCAGGACCTGCGTTTCTCCCCCGGTGCCGGCAAGGCCGGACGCGATGCTCTGGCCGCCGGTGCACCCATCCTGTGCGACGCGCGCATGGTCGCCGAAGGCATCACGCGCGCCCGCCTGCCCGCCAACAACCCAGTGATCTGCACCCTCAAGGACGACAGCGTGCCCGCCCTGGCCCAGGCCCTGGGCAATACCCGTTCGGCGGCAGCGCTGGAGCTGTGGCGGCCCCATCTGGCCGGCTCGGTGGTGGTCATCGGCAACGCGCCGACCGCGCTGTTCCACCTGCTTGACATGATCGATGCCGGCGCGCCCAAGCCTGCCCTGATCCTGGGCTTTCCGGTCGGCTTCGTCGGCGCTGCCGAGTCCAAGGCCATGCTCGCGGCCGACAGCCGTGGCGTGCCGTTCGTCATCGTCGAAGGTCGCAAGGGCGGCAGCGCCATGGCGGCTGCAGCGGTCAATGCATTGGCCACGGAGGTGGAGTGATGCAACCGCGTGGCCGTCTGCTGGGACTGGGCGTAGGCCCGGGCGATCCCGAACTGATCACCGTGAAAGCGCTGCGCCTGTTGCGCGAGGCGCCCGTGGTGGCCTATTTCGTCGCCAAGGGCAAGAAGGGCAACGCCTTCGGCATCATCGAAGGCCATCTGCAGGCGCAGCAGACCTTGCTGCCGCTGGTCTACCCGGTCACCACCGAGGCACTGCCCGCGCCCCTGTCCTATGAACAGGTGATCAGCGATTTCTACGACGCCGCCAGCCTGGACGTCGCCGCGCACCTGGATGCCGGCCGCGACGTGGCGGTGATCTGCGAAGGCGATCCGTTCTTCTACGGCTCCTACATGTACCTGCACGATCGGCTCGCCGAGCGCTATGAAGCCCAAGTGATTCCCGGCGTCTGCTCGATGCTCGGTGGCGCCTCGGTGCTGGGTGCGCCGCTGGTGTACCGCAATCAGAGCCTTTCGGTGCTGTCGGGCGTGCTCCCGGCGGATGACCTCAAGCGTCGTCTGGCCGACGCCGACGCCGCAGTCATCATGAAGCTGGGTCGCAACTTTCCCAAGGTTCGCCAGGTGCTGGCCGAACTCGGCTTGGCCGAGCGCGCGCTATACGTCGAGCGCGCGACCATGGCCAATCAGAAGGTCGTCCCCCTGGCCGAAGTCGATCCGACCTCGTCGCCGTATTTTTCCTTGATCATCGTTCCGGGTGAGAGGTGGCAAGGCTGATGAACGCTCCAGCAATCGTGATTCTCGGCAGTGGCGCACTGGCCACCGCGCGGCGCCTGCAGCAATGCTATCCACAGGCGCTGATCCACGGCCTGGCCGAGCGCGTGACCGATGTCGACCTCAGCTACCAGGACTTCGGTGCCACCTTGCGTCAGCTGTATCAGCAAGACACGCCGATCATCGCCCTGTGCGCGGCAGGTATCGTCATCCGCAGCCTGGCGCCGGTCCTGCTGGAGAAGGGCGCCGAGCCTCCGGTGCTGGCCGTGGCCGAGGACGGCAGCGCCGTCGTGCCGCTGTTGGGAGGCCTGGCCGGGGTCAATGTGTTGGCCCGTGAAATCGCTGCAGGGCTGGGCATCGCCGCCGCGATCACCACCAGCGGCGAATTGCGCTTCGGCACCTGCCTGCTCAATCCGCCCAGTGGCTACGCCCTGGCCGATCTGGAGCTGGGCAAGCGCTTCGTTTCCGACTTGCTGGCCGGTGAAGCCGTGCGTGTCGAAGGCGCAGCGCCGTGGCTGGCCGATGCGCGCCTGCCCGAGGATGCCCAGGCGCGGCTGACCATCCATGTCGGCAGCGAGGCGCGGCAGCCCTCGGCCAACGAGCTGCTCATCCACCCACGTAACGTGCTGGTCGCGGTAAGTGCGGCGCAGCCCGAACTGGCCGAGTCCGTGCGTGACGCGCTGCAGCGCAGCGGCATTGCCCTGCCATCGCTGGCGTGCCTGTTGGCGAACGAGCGCGACATGGCTGATCCGGTACTGCATGAAGCCGCGGCAGCGTTGGCCGTGCCGCTGCGCTTTGCCGCGGCGCAAGGCTCGCTGGCACAATTGGCCCTCCAAGCAGCGCCGCAGTCGTCCCCCATCGCGATCGGCAAGCACATGGCGATCGCCGTGGCCGATCAGCCGTTGGACATTGCCAGCCTCGGCCTGCCGCGCGGACGTCTGGCGGTGATCGGCCTGGGCCCCGGCGCTGCCGATCTCATGGTCCCGGCGGTCAAAGCGGAACTGGCGCGTGCCAACGATGTGCTGGGGTACGAGACCTACGTGCGCATGGCCGGCCCGTTCCGCGCCGATCAGGTGCTGCACTGCACCGACAACCGCGAAGAAATGCAACGTGCCCGCCATGCGTTCGAGTTGGCGGCTCAGGGCCGCTCGGTGGTGGTGGTCTCGTCCGGTGATCCTGGCGTGTTCGCCATGGCGGCCGCCGTGCTGGAGGCGCTGCACGAATCCACCGATCCGCGCTGGCATGCAGTGGAACTGGAGATGCTGCCGGGCGTTTCGGCCTCCCTGGCCACCGCAGCACAGGCCGGCGCACCGCTGGGCCACGATTTCTGCGTGCTGTCGCTGTCCGACAACCTCAAACCGTGGGCCATCATCGAGAAGCGTCTGGACCTGGCCTGCGAGGCCGACCTGGCCCTGGCGTTCTACAACCCGATTTCCCGCTCGCGCCCATGGCAATTGGGCAAGGCCCTGGACATCGTTCGCCAGCATCGCGCCCCTACTACCCCCATCGTTCTGGGGCGAGACATCGGCCGGCCCGGCCAGACCCTGCGCGTCATCACCCTGGGCGAGTTGACCCCCGAGCAGGTGGACATGCGCACCATGGTCCTGGTGGGTTCCTCCACCACCTGCACCTTCGCCAAGGCCGCAGGCGGCACCTGGGTCTATACCCCACGCTGGTACGGCAGCAAACCCTGATCTGCAAACGAACATCAACCGCTGCCACCCTGCGCACTCCCTGACACACCGCGCACACTGCCGCCGAACGACCCCCCCTGTAGCAGCGGCGCAAGCCGCGTCCGGCCACACCGCGCACTGCCTGACACACCGCGTATACAGCTGACGCGGCTCGCGCCGCTGCTACAGGGGCAGGTGCAGGATCAGAGGGTTTTCAAAGGCGGCACGATGGCCTCGCGCTGGGCCGCCCAATGCTCGACCAATTCGCGCAGCTGCGACATTTCGATCGGCTTGGCCATATGCCCGTCCATGCCGGCCTGGCGCGCCTGATCCTTGTGCTCGCTGAGGATGTGTGCGGTCAGCGCCACCACCGGCGTACGCACGCGCTGGTTGCCCATCTCCCACGCACGCAGCTGACGGGTGGCAGAAAAGCCATCGAGGATCGGCATTTCACAGTCCATCAGCACCAGGTCGTAGCGTTGGGCCTTCATCGCTCGCAAGGCTTCCTCGCCATTGCTGGCGGTGTCCGGATGCAGGTTGAGCTTGCCGAGCATGCCGCGGATCACCTTGGTGGAAATGTTGTTATCCTCGGCCACCAAGATGCGAAAGTCGCTGGGCAGGTCGATCGGCGGCAGGTGGGCAGCGGCAGGTGGCGGTGCCTCGATGTCGCCGCGATGGCTGAGCTCGTCGGCCAGGGTGGTCTTGAGCGTATAGCCGGCCACGGGCTTGGCCAGGATCCGTTTGATCCCGGCATTGCGCGCGACGATCTTGCTCGGCGCGTTGCTGATGCCAGTGAGCATGATCAGCAGAATATCGTGGTTCAGGCTTGGATCTTCCTTGATCTTCGCTGCCAGCTGCATGCCGGTCATGCCGGGCATATTCTGGTCCAGCAGGACCACATCGAAATAGTCACGCAAATGCGCCTTGGTGCGCAGCAGGGCCAAGGCTTCCTTGCCTGACGGCACCGAGCTGACGTTCAGGCCCCAGGCACTGCACTGCTGCACGAGCACCTTGCGGCAGGTTTCGTTGTCGTCGACCACCAGCACCCGTGCGTTCTTGAGCGGCAGATCGAGGTCCGAGCAGGGCTGTTCGAGTCGCTGCGGATCCAGCGGCAGGGTCAGCCACAGGGTACTGCCATGCTCGCTGCCGCTCTTGATGCCGAAATCCCCCTTCATCAACAGCACCAGTTGACGGGCGATCACCAGCCCCAGATGCCCGCTCAGGCGGTTGCCGTCGAGCAGGTTGGTGCTGCGCAGCTCGGTGTGCAGCAGCGCTTCGCGTTCGGCGCTTGGCATCGGTTCGCCGCTGTCCTGTACGGCGATGCGCAGGCGGGGTGTGGCACTGCGCTGGTCGAGCGCCACTACTAGCAGGATCTCACCCTGGTCGGTCTTCTTCAGGGCGTTGTCCAACAGGCTCAGCAGCGCTTGGCGCAGGCGTGTAGGGTCACCGCTGATGACCCGCGGCACCTGCGGCTGGGTGAAGCTGATCAGTTCGATGTTCTGCTGCTCAGCCTTGGCGCGGAAGATGTTCAGGCAGTCTTCGATCAACGCGTGCAGGTCGAACTGCACATCGTCGAGCTCGATCTGTCCGGATTCGATCTTGGAAATATCCAGGATCTCGTTGATCAGACCGAGCAGCTCGTTGCCGGCACTGTGGATAGTCTGTACATAGTCGCGTTGCTTGACCGACAGCGGCGTGCCCAGCAACAGCTCGGTCATGCCCAGTACGCCGTTCATGGGTGTACGAATCTCGTGGCTGAGCTTGGCCAGAAATTCTGCCTTGGCGTTGATCTCGGCTGTGCTGGCCGCCAGTTGCCGGCTGGCGCTGTAGCGATCCTCACTGATGCTGCGCAGACGCTGGGTCAGGGCGGCATTGAGGATCACTCCGCCGACCATGGCGAATCCGAGCAAGGTAAAGATCAGCCATTGCGAAGGTGTACGGGTCAGGCCGAGAAGCGCTGGCAGGACCACCAGGCAGCCCAGGTTGCACACCAGCAGACCCAGGCAGAACGTGCGTGCCGGGCGGTAGCCTTGCAGCCAGTGCCAGCCGCCGATCATCAGCATGGTCAGGCTGGTCAGAGCCAGCAGGCCGTAGGCGAAGAAGTTGAATGGCAGGCCGTCGACGAACAGCAGCAGCAACCCGCACAGGGCAATCAGCGCCACTTCGGCCTTGATGATGGTGTTGGAGCGCTGGTGTTGGCGCACGGCAAAGAAACGCAGGCAGAACAGCAGCCCGGTCACCGATGCCAGCAGCAGCGCACTGTAGGCAGCCGGCGTGCGCGCCCCCGGCCAGAGCGAAACCCAGGGTCCGGTGAAGTTGAACAGGATCAGCGCCGATGCCAGCAGGCATGCCTGGGAGCAGGCCAGCCACAGGCTGCTGCTGGAGCGCCGATGGGCGAAGCACATCAGGTTGTGCAGGATGAGCATGGCGACACAGCCCAACAGCAGACCGAACAGCAATGGCTCACGTTGGTCGGCGGCAGCCGCGGAAGACGATTGCAGCACGATGCTGGGACGAATCTGGTGTTCCGAAGCGATGCGCAGATAGACGTCCAGAGGCTTCTGGCTCACCGGCAGGGTCAGCAGATGATCACTGCTGGCCAGCGGGGCTTCAGTATTGACATCGGTGTCCGAGGAGGCGCGTCTGATGAGCGCGTCGGCATCGAGCACGTAGAAATCCAGCGCCTTGAGATCGGGGCAGAAAATCCGTAGCAACAATTCCTGGTCGCTCGGCGGCAGGCGGTAGTGCAGCCACAGCGCGCCATTAGGTCCGGCGGCGTTGACCTGGCGCAGTTGCACGGGGGAGAACTGGTTCTGGAAGCGTTCGGAGCGCACGTCGCCCAACTGCAGCCGGCCATCCTCGTCCATCAGCATCGACCAGCCGCCCGCCGACTCTGCGTGAGCACCGAGCATACAGAGCAGGGCCAGCAGGCCCGCGGTGAATCCTATGGCAGTCCTGAGCCAGCGCAAGGCGAAATCCCTTCGTAGATGAATGCCTGATTATAGCCGTGTGCGCTGTGAAACGTGTGTCGAGGGCGTCACGCCCTCGACGTTCACCGTTTACTCGCCGTTTTCGCGAGCAATGGCCCGGTAACCGATGTCACGACGATAGAAGCAGCCAGACCAATCGATCTTGGCTGCCAGCGCATAGGCCTGCCGTTGGGCGGCGCCGACGCTGTCACCCAGTGCCGTGGCGCACAACACGCGGCCACCTGCCGTGACGACTTGGCCATCCTTGAGCGCGGTGCCCGCATGGAACACCTTGCCCGGCTCGTTCGCCGCTGCATCCAGGCCACCGATCACATCGCCTTTGCCGTAGTCGCCTGGGTAGCCACCGGCTGCCAGCACGATGCCGACGCTCGGCCGCGGGTCCCATTGCGCTTCGATCTTGTCCAGCGCCTGAGCGAAGGCCGCTTCGATCAGCAGAATAAGGCTCGACTGCAGGCGCAGCATGACCGGCTGGGTTTCCGGATCACCGAAGCGGCAGTTGAACTCGATGACCTT